>DASVHF010000024.1:0-1608 GCA_036382695.1 Candidatus Nanoarchaeia archaeon
CTAATCGCGCCGGTGATGCAGGCGTTAGCCACAAAAAATAATGGAGGATTACGATATGGGCGTGTCAGAGATCTTCAGTTATTTTGTAAGCCTTGCGAGTATTGCCGTGGCAGTATGGCAAACAAATAAAAACAGCAACCTGAAAAAATATATAAAATCCGATGCGATGGAACTTTACTCGGAAACAGGGATATTATTGGGGAGTGCACAAACCTGTTTGAAAGAGTTGCAAGCAGGAAATAATAGTCTTGCAATTCAAGAGGTGGGAAAAGCAGAAGGTATGGCGCAAGCTCTATTCCAACGCTCAATCAAAAACATTTATCACCATTTTGATTTCACACGTAAGAATGTGGACGAGTGGATCAATAAGAAAAAGATTCAAGAGTACCATAAAGATGCTTTCTTGAAGTACGCTGAAAAATAATCACAAATTTGTCTTTAAAGAATAAAACAACTTTGGCTAACAAGAAAATCCAGCGGACGCGGAATAGGCATGGTGCGTTTTTGCCGTAGGTAGTTGCCCGCGCCGCTGATTTGCACAAGCCCAGGGGACGTTGATGAAAATAATCACTTTACATTTTTTGGTAATTGTGTAAACAGATAGGTACGTTGGTGCAAAGGTAAATAAAAGGAGACATAAAACTTGACATGGGGTAAGGGAAAGAGTAAATTTGGGCCAAACTAGGACAAGCGAGACGTCAGGCTGGAGGGTTAGGCAATCGTAATAAAGTATTTCTTCTTCCTTCACCTCCTCCAGCCGGCCCTTGCACCAAGGATAATAAGAACATCGATGACAGCAAATAACATTCTATTTTTGAACCAGCAGGAGAAGTAGTTTTAAAAAAGTGACTTTTTCTACAGGCTCGTTGGGCTGCACGGCATAGATTCTATTTTGCCAAGGAGATGATTATGACAGTGCGCATAGTTCGACTTGGGACAGAGAGAATTTCGGGTGAAGGTATCCGTATCGGGACGGTCAGGCGGCCGCCCCGAGGTGTGCCAAGGAGTGAATTTGGTTCGCATAATTGGTATGACGTATGGTTCCCAAACCTGGCACCAAGTCCAGAAACAATAAAATTAGGCCAGAGTGCTAAAACTGAGAAAGAATGGAAGGCCTTCATGCGTAAATACCGGGCCGAGATGGCAGCTCCGGAGAAAAGTAGAACACTGGACTTGCTTTCTACTCTCTCGCACGAATCTAACTTCTCCGTGGGCTGCTATTGCGCTGACGAACGGCGCTGTCACAGATCTGTACTTCGTGCTTTGCTATTGGAACGGGGTGCAAAAGTTGAATGAAGGATAGGTCCAGTAACAAACAATGCCGCCCAACCATTCACCACCAATGAACGCAGGGAAAACTCCGGGCTGATCGCGGACGTTGAGGCTGTAGAAAAAGTTCTGAAAGCATGATAATATCGCAATATACTCGTTAGTAACACACCAAGAGGCCACATCGGGTTGAGTGATAGAGCCAAGCCCAGGGGACGTTGATGAAAATAATCACTTTACATTTTTTGGTAATTGTGTAAACAGATAGGTACGTTGGTAGAGGAAAATGGGGTCAGGTCTTGCAATCCCACATATTATTTGATAGGGTATTCACATGGC
>DASVHF010000025.1:0-33450 GCA_036382695.1 Candidatus Nanoarchaeia archaeon
AGCCAAGGTGAAGATAGGAGCCAGAAGCGCGGTGAGGATCTCTCCAATGGTGGCGTCTGTAAATCTAAAATTAGCTGGATCTGGCACACCGACAAAATCCGCCAAAGCCGTTTGGCTATAAGAGGCGATAATGAAAAAAAAGATAGTGATCAGAAAGATAGTTACGAAACGCATTTTATTTTAAATAACCAATTGAAACACCGAGACGCCAAGAAATCTTAAAATAAAAACGGCAAAAATAATTAGTATCAAACCAGCGACAGCTGCAGTGATGACCTCTCTGCCTTGCTGGATGCTTTCAGGGTTACCAGCGGCAAACATCAGTCGGTAAGCACCAAAAATCATCAGGAGAAAAGCGACTCCGCCAGCCACACCAATAGCCAGGGAAAGAATCGCAGCGGCAATTCCTTGAGGAGAAGTCTGGATAACACCAAAAGGAGTCTGGACTTCGACGGGATTGTCCGGCTCTGGGTAATAACCGGGTGCAAACTCTTCCGCCGAACCGCCGCCACTATCGACACCCTGGCCGGTTTTCACAGTACCATCTGTGCTACTGACTACAATTGTGGCTCGCCAAAGGACGAAATCTTCCTTATCCCATCTAGCATTGAGGTAGTATCGTCCGCCTTCAACGCCACCCCCACCTTTTGGTAGTTGTGTAGTTACACAGTGATTTCCGCCCTCTGGGATTCTTACATCATCTGGATCCTCTGGATCAACCCCTCCGCTCAGCGGATTAAAGTCATAATCAATTTTATTCCGGTTATCATTGCCGGCAGGATATCGGTTACCACAAATTTTTACTGTTAAATTATCACCTGGTTTTGGATTGGAGGGGCTAACTACAAATGTATCCGGTATAGCATGAAGAACTCTGAACTCTGCCGTAGCTAATGGCTCTGACTCACCATCCCCAGGAGGATAAATACCGATTCTGTAAGTTTCGGCTCCAAAAAAATCTCGGTTTAACTCACAATCTGTTTTCACATCTCTACCACTTCCGCACACGGTAATAGTCACAATCCCATCGCCATCGGCGTCCTTTTTAATGGCAGACGCTGAGTCTCCCCCGTGGCTGATACAACTTCTGGTCGGACATACCCGGTATTCTTTTTTATTAGGCGTTAAGTCGCTGAATGTGATCTCAACTAAGAAGGTATTTTCTGTTATTACGTTTGGATCTGGTGGATTTGTGCCAATCCCTGCTTTTGTTGCCTTGACGCTAAAATTAGCCGCATGAGAAGGTTCAGAGCCAACAATAAAAGCAACAAAAATGAAAAGTAAGATGATAAAGAATTTTTTGAGCAGGCCCATCAGTTTAATCGTACCGCTTGCCTGGGAGATTTGTCAAATATAAATGAGAACGGCGCATCTTGTGGGATCTTTCGATCTTTCCAAGATGCGCCGCGCTTTCGCCGGCCGTTGCGTTGGCAACCGTCACAACCGCAAGGCTATCTGAACGATGCCCCAGGTCGCGAAAATCAACCAGGCAAACACGACCGGCAGGAAGAGCAACTGGCTCCCCAGGCCTGTACCTAGGTACCTCTTCCAGGGTAGCCAGATACCCACAATGATCAGGGCGAATGGAGGTCCGATCAAGACTCCCGTGGCGACCGGCGGTGCTATGAGGTAGAAGACTACCCAGACTGCCAGCCCCAGCGCTCCGATCTTTACGAGTTTCCTGTTCATTCTCTCCCTCCAGCTAGGTTACTAACCTATAGTTATTATACCACACCCACCAGCCTATTTCAACTCCGTGGGACTTTTTGGACGTGACAGGGAGACTCCCTGTCAGTGTTTGAATTTAAGGTAGTTATAGGTTATAGATTCCTCCGTATGTAAATTTGACTTCGTAAAATTTACGTACTCTCGGAACCTGCGATTGAGCAATATTTAACAATATTGTACTCAATCTAAATCACTATTTCTGCAGGATGATTCTTATAGGTTGTGTCCCTTGAGTTATTGGGGTATAATTACCAGTACACATGCTAAAAGCTGCCCGTTATTTGCTTCCATTTTCTCTTTTCTTTTTCGTCTTTATTTCTACGGCTAACGCGGATGACCTTCTTAATGTCCAGAAAAAGATTGATGCCAAAAACAGGCAATATTCACAAACCCAAGCCGAGATTGAATCCATCAAGGAGCAGATTGACGCACTTTCATCCTCGGTCTACACTACTCAAGCCCAGGCAGATGAAGCTAATAAAAAAGTTGATAAAATTAGAAAGGAGCTAGCAGCAGTGGAAGAAGATCTAGCGGCAAAAAGAGACGAACTTGCTTCCGCAATTAATATTCGTGATCATCAGGTTCGTTATCTCTACAAACATCCGGGCAATAGCGCCCTGGAGCTATTTGCCACCAGCGACGGATTTGAAAATTTTAGCCAGATGTTGGGTCTACAAAAGAGAATAGTCGGTACTAGTAAAGACTTAATTGCTCTTATTAATGAAGAAGTGGCGCAGGTCCAAAAAGCCCGGGATGAAGTCGCCGTAGTAACGGAGGAACTAGAAAAAGTAGCTACCGACATCAGTTCTCAGCTTGCTTCTTTGCAAGGGCAACTTTATTACCAGTCGAACCAGCAGGGTTTTCTAACAAGCCAGCTAAGCCAAACCCAAACCGATCTTAAAAACCTGACCTCTCAACAAAAGAAGTTAATTGCTGCCAAACTTGCGGCGGCCGGGCGACGTCAGACAGTTGGTGATGCGCCACCGGCTAGCGAACCGCTGCCAAACCCAGGTTTCTCACCTGCATACGTCTTCCTTACCTACGGATATCCGCATCGAGTGGGAATGAACCAATATGGTGCTTATGGCCGGGCCTTAGCAGGTCAAGGCTATAAAACAATATTGAAAGCATATTATTCAGGAGTCTCGGTTGGTGCCTATCCTGTCCCAAGTAAAATAAAAGTGTCTGGATATGGCAGTATTTCCTTTGAAGGTAACTACTTAAGGGGAATCTCTGAAATGCCGCGAAGTTGGCATATGGAGGCACTGAAAGCTCAAGCTGTTGCTGCTCGGACGTACGCCCTAAATTGGCTGCAAGCCAATCCAGGCGGAGCAATTTGTACCACCCAATCCTGTCAGGTTTACAATGCCAGCAGTGCCAACTGCTCTGGTACTTACAACAAGAGGTGGTGTGATGCGGTCAGTGCAACAAAAGGAGTGGTTATAACATACGGCGGCTCGCCAATCTCCGCTTGGTACTCATCGACGGCTGGTGGATATACCCTATCATCCCAAGAAGTTTGGGGATCAGAGAGGGCCTACGCGAAAGGGATCAAAGATTTTGGGTCCAAAGGTGCTTACGACGGACCAAATTATGGCAAGTCTCCTTGGTATCACACTTTTTGGAATGGTAAGTACTGCAGTGGCGCCTTCCCCTGGTTAACAAAAGCCGAGGTAACGGACCTATTTAATGCTGCTTTGCTTTCACAAAAAAGCAGTAGCTACAACCAATATCTTTCCCAAAGCCCAGCTTGTCCCGGAAGGAGCCCTGGTTGGTCAGCCAGCAAGGTTAGAAGTACATTAGCCTCTTTAGGTATCAAGGACGTAGGGACCTTGTCAAACATTATCGTCGCAACTGATGGAAAGGGCCATACCTCTTCGGTGACTTTCGTTAGTAACAAATACCCAACCGGGAAGACCTTTTCCGGTAGCTTCTTCCGCTCGATATTTAACCTCCGTTCGCTAGGTAATTTAGTCATCATCACTTCTCTTTACGACGTGCTTATTAGGTAAGTATCAAGTGTCAGGCATCGTGTATTTATAAGATCCATTGACCCACTAATAGGTGGGCAGGTACAATTGGTTTATGAAGATAAATCATGCTAGTAATGTTCGTTTTGAAGGCGAAGAGGCAGGTGAAGAAACTCTTTTTGTCCTCCGTGCTCATCCAATTACTAATCTTGGCTGGATATTAACTACAGCGGTTGTTTTAATTTTGCCGATAGTCGTTTCGATCCTTCTGCTATTTTTAAGGGTGAAAACCATCCCATTGAGTATTCCGACGATGGTTTTGGGGATGTTAGTTTGGTTTTTAATGATTCTGGGAGTGGCTTTCCAACAATTTGTCCGGTGGTATTTTAATCTTTATATTTTGACTAATAAAAGAATCGTCGACATCGATTTTTTTGGGCTATTTCACCGCAGGGTTTCCCAATGTACTTTGGAGAGTATTCAAGATGTTACCTATACCAAAGCAGGTATATTGCACAACTTTCTAGACTATGGAGATTTACATTTGCAAACTGCGGCAACCCAGGCCCATTTTGATTTCATTTCTATCCCAGATCCGGAGGGGAGTCAGCGCCAAATGTTAGAGGTAATGGCGAGATACAGGAAGGGGGTCGAACGGGCTCATGGAACCGACTATACTGAAACAAATCGGGGGTAATTGGGACGTAGTAAGTAAAATTGACCTTTGGGGACAGATATTTTTATTGATCGTGTTAATTTTTTATAGTATTTTTGCCTTTTTAGTCTATAAACAAGTAGGAATCTTAAACGAGACTATTTATACGCCTAAAGCTGCGATTTTAAAACAAGTAGCGCTAGTTCACTTGATAGCCACATTAGCTATTCTAGCTATTTTGGTAGCCATTTTAATTGTCTAAGTTAAACTTATGGAAAAAACTTTGTTTGCCCAAACAGGAGAAATAAGGGGAAAAAAGCAGCAAGGCGCGGTCTCAGCCAGTTTCCAATTTACACCTGAGCAGGAGCAGCTTAGGCAGATGCGAGGTAACCTTTTCTTCCTCGTGCAAATAAAAGGGGATTCTGATGATAAGTCTCTTGGCACTGCTCGCCAGCTGTTCACTGGTTTTAAAGACAAATTCTACGCTGCTGCTGGGAGTAATTTAAAAGCAATTGAAGAAGCAGTGGACTATCTTAAAGGGTTAGTTAAGCAACAAGGGCTAGAGGCCGATGTCGCGGTGGCTAACTTGTGGGGTTCTGTCCTATACGTGGCAAAAATCGGTGAGGCTGGCCTAATACTGGTAAGAAAAGGAGCCGCGAAAAAAATCGATGTGACCAAAGTTGCCTCAGGTGTTCTTCAGGACGGGGACAATGTTTTCCTCGCCGATCCCCTGTTTCTAAAAGAAGCCGATTTTACCTTTCTTGCAGACCAGACTTTGCGGGAGGATTTTGACGAGAGCTTAAAAGCCATACACGAGGGAATAAAAGAAAAAGAAGGTAACGCTTTTAGTATCCGATTTTCCGTCCAAGAACCGGTTGAAACGCCTCAACCGATCCTAATTGCTGATTTGGACAAGGGGAGTAAAATATATGAGCCTCCCTCAACGCAGGGTGCTTTAGATTCAGTGAGAGGGAGATTACCCCTTCATCTACCAAACGTAAGAATCGAAAACCGATTTTTAAAAGATAAAGCAGCCCAAGTTAGAGGTTTTTTGACCAAAGTCGGGCAGCAACTTTACCCATATGCACGCCGAGCCTCATTTATAATTGCCTCCCCTTGGTTGCCCAGAGCACCAGGTTCTATTGAAGAAGTTTCTTTGAAAAAAAGACAAAGGATCATCCAAATTGTAGTAGTTTTAGGAGCAGTTTTAGTAATTAGTGTTGTAGCAGGTCTTATTAATCACACGCAAACGGTCAAGAAAGAGAGGTTTGAAGCAGTAATTACCTCGATTGAAGGCAAACTCGCAGACGCCGAGGCTCTCAAAGATATCAACTCGATCGGTGCAAGAGATTATATTTCGCAAGCGCAAGGTGAGCTTGATAAGCTTTCCGCCAAAGACCCCAGGGTCGCTCGCCTTCAGAAAAAATTAGATATTTTAATAGAAAAAGTAAATAAGATTTATAAGATAAAGCTCGTAAGTTTCAGGGATCTTTCTGCTTTAAAGGGCGGTATCGATACCAAGGAACTAAAATTGGCTGGTTCGTCGCTGTTCGTTATGGACGTAGGCACAGGCTCCCTTTACAAAGTGAGTTTAGGTGAGGGGACCGCTTCAATATTAGTCTCTGAAAAAAAGGGCTTGCAAAATATGGCACCAGAGGCCGAATTTATTTATCTTCAAACCAAAACGGAGATATCCAAAGTCGATGCTCAAACAGGGATCGAAAGCCGGGTTGCTACCTCCTCCCCAGACTGGAAAAACCTTATTGCTGCTGATACCTACCGAAGCAACCTTTATTTATTAGATACAGATGATAAGCAGGTTTGGAAATATGCACCATTTTCTGACGGTTTAAGTGGGCCACAAGCCTATTTTTCGCAAGATTTTAAAGAAAATTTTGTTAGCTTTGCGGTTGATGGGGCTATTTGGGTGGCGAGTAAAAATGAAATATTTAAGTTTTTCGCTGGAAATAAAGACAAATTCGTAGTTAAAGGAGCACCAGGCAAGTTTAGCAATATAAAGGATGTCTACACCACTGAATTCTTAGGCAATTTATACGTATTGGATAAGACAGAGAGCGGCATTTTTGTGATTGAAAAAACCACGGGTAACTACCTAGGGCTTTACAAAGCTGGAGAGTTTACGCAAGCAGAGGCAATAGCAGTCGACGAAGCGAAAAAAACCGTTTATACGCTGATTAATGACACAATATTCTCGTTTAGCTTGAGATGAAACCAATAATCAACAGGAAAGCCAGCTACAACTTCCATCTCCTTGAGAGATTCGAAGCAGGAGTCGCCCTTACTGGTAATGAAATCAAGCAGATTAGGGCTGGGAAAGTGGCCCTTGGTGAGGCCTACGTTTTAATTAAAGAAGGCGAAGCCTTCTTAGTCAATGCGCACATTGCTCCGTACGAAAAAGGCGCCTACCCAGATCAAGAATCACGGCGTGATCGTAAGCTCCTTATGAAGAAAAAGGAGATTGATTACTTAATTGGTAAACTAGCCGGGAGTAACTTGACAATAGTACCTACACGTTTGTATTTTAGGCGTAATTATGCTAAAATAGAAATCGCTCTCGCAGTTGGTAAGAAGAAATACGATAAACGGGAAGCAATTAGAAAAAAAGAACAGCAGAGAGAAGCACAAGCCGCACTTCGTGAGGTAAAGCTTAAAGCACGTTGATAATTGAATACTAATAAATATCGACTAAGAACTAATCACTAATTTGCGGGGATGTATATATTCGACGGGGAAGGATGGCTTTTAGTGCAAGTCGGTGCTGATCACTAACACCGTAAAAATAGTGGTCAAAAAAATATTTGCCAACAAACGATTGGCCCCCGCCTACGCATTTGCTTAAAGCGGGCGTCCTGCAAACCTCTTTCTTGGTGGGGGTTGTAGGGTGTGACAACAGCCAAGAGGACTGATCTTTTAGCTGGTCCCTTTGATCCGGTCCTTAAACAAGAAAGACCTAACTTTTAAGCTTTATCATTCTAACCAGAAGGCTTAAAGGAAACTAAGGGTTAGATAAACTTGTAGTATCTGAAAGTAATTTCTTTTTCGGACGCCGGGGAAGAGCCGGCCATCTCCACCATCACTTATCCCGACCGTAAAGGTCGGGGTTTGTGTTTAATACTGCTGCATTTTCTACACGATCGTAGGATTTTTGCAGCAATAGCTATTGGACATTAAAGATTGATAAAGTATGTTATCTTTACAAGTAAATGAACCTACTTGACATCATCTTTCCAAAACGTTGTGTTGCTTGCGGTAGGTTTGGAAGCTATTTATGCGAAGAAGATAAGAAGAAAATCCAACCCGCCAAATCATTCTGCCCGGTATGTCTCTCAGCGGCAATCGGCGGTACCGTCCATACAAAATGTCGGACAAAGCTATCACTAGATGGCCTAGTTTGCATTTTTGAATACATCACTCCTATTAAAGAGGTAATTGCCGAACTTAAATACCGGTTCGTGCGGGATTTAGAAGGAATAGTGGGTGAGGAACTTCGAAGAGTAAAATTATTC
Source organism: Candidatus Nanoarchaeia archaeon (assembly GCA_036382695.1). Lineage (GTDB taxonomy): Bacteria > Patescibacteriota > Microgenomatia > Woykebacterales > RBG-16-39-9b > DASVHF01. The sequence continues at coordinate 7,881 of DASVHF010000025.1, forward strand.
GATAGGTATGACTTTGCCTCATTCTCTCTTGTGCCAATCCCGCTTTCCGCTGGTAGAAAAAATTGGCGAGGTTTTAACCAGACAGAAGTTTTGGGGAGGTTGATTGCGCAAAGACTAAAGACACCTTTTGACTCGCAAGTTTTGACGAAACTCAAAGAAACAAAACCCCAGGTCAGGTTGCCCAGGAAAGAGAGAATCAGACAAATTGCCGGCGCTTTTGGTGTAGTTAGCCACGAAAAAATAGGAGGCAAAAATTTCTTAATTTTCGATGATGTCTGGACTACCGGTGCGACAATGAAGGCGGCAGCGAGCACCTTGAAAAGAAAAGGTGCGAAGAAAGTGTGGGGAATAGCTTTTGCATCTTCGCATTGAACTAAGAAGATTTTTTTGTTAAAATTGGCACCAACAGTGGTCTCTTGGAGGAGTCGCATAGCGGTCCAGTGCACAGGTTTGCTAAACCTGCGAGCCGATTGGCTCACGTGGGTTCGAATCCCACCTCCTCCGCCATTTCGCTTACGCTCAATGCAGACGTTTGCACTGAGGCAAAGCAGAAGTGGAGAGGTTGAGGGACGGTAGATCTTAAGTGGTCTCGAACCCGCCAAAATGCGGAAGGGTGCCGGAGTGGGCTATCGGGACGGTCTTGAAAACCGTTGTGTTCGTAAGGGCACCGTGGGTTCGAATCCCACCCCTTCCGCCATGGTTCGACTGCGCTTACCATTGGCTGGGCGTAGGCGAATCACAGTGAGTGGGATGAGAAGTTTAGTCTGAGCGGAGTCGAAGGCAATCCCACCCCTTCCGCCAGTTCGATTGTCAGCGTCAATAAATGGAGGGCATATGAGAGAAAAGGAACATTCGCTAACGGATTTAAAAGCCCAAGTTGCTGGTTTACAGGAAGAGATTCAAAAACTTGAAGGAAAAAAGCAAAAATCAGTCAGGACTCTTTTTCGGTGGCAATCATTTTCCCGGCCATATACGAAGCGTAGTGCCAAATGGTACATCTACACCTTCTTACTAGTGGCGACTATACTTTTAGTCCTACTTTTTGTTAGAGAATTCTTTATTATCGCGCCAGTTCTAGCTCTAGCCTTTGTAGCCTACATCCTTGCTACAGTCCCACCAGAGGTTATTGAAAATGAAATTACGACCCAAGGTATTAACACAGCAAACCACAGTTACCTGTGGGAAGAACTAGACGATTGTTGGATAACAGAAACGGAGGGATTCACAATATTGCAGGTAGATACCTTCTTACAGTGGCCAAGACGACTGATTGTTTTGATTAATAAAGACGATAAAGAAAAAGTTAAAGAAACCCTAGCTCGCTACATACCATATCGAGAGCTGCCAAAAACAACTTGGATAGACAGTTTCGCCGATACATTATCTCGTGGTTTCCATAAACTGACAAGTTAATTTTGCTTACAGCAACCTCATCTGGTAAAATTGGATCGTATTTTGTCCCTGTAGTTCAATTGGATAGCACTCTACATAACTTCGAAATCTCGCAAAACTCGATTTCTTAGGTATTCTCGAGTGCTGCGACCACCGCGTGGACTAAGAACGTCGGGTTGCAAATATGCGCTCGTAGCTCAATTGGATAGAGCACCAGCTTGCGGAGCTGGAGGCTGAGAGTTCGAGCCTCTCCGAGCGCGCCACTTCACATACGTTCAGTGTAAACGTTTATATCGAGTGTTTGCGAGATGGAGGGGTGCCAGAGCGGTTTATCGGCCAGGTCTCGAACCCCGCATAATGCGGAAGGGTGACTGAGCGGATTAAAGTGCCGGTCTCGAAAACCGGTGGGGTCGTGAGATCCTCGTGGGTTCGAATCCCACCCCTTCCGCCATTTAGCGGGGCGAATCCTCCTCCCTCCGCCACGTCAAACGTGGCTGGGAAGTTTGACTTCCCGCTATGTCCTCGTAGCTCAATTGGATAGAGCGTCGGCCTCCGGAGCCGGAGATTGTGGGTTCGAATCCCACCGAGGACGCCACAAAATTAATTACTAATGAAAATAAAATTCTTCACTGCCAGCTTACCTTCGGCGGCTCACCCAAACGAAAACCAAGACACTTTTTTTATCGACGAGAAAAACAAAGCCGCTGGCCTCTTTGACGGGGTCGGTGGTCTTTCCCATGGGGTAGAGGCAGCAATAAGCGCAGCAGAATTTTGTAAGGTACAAATTCCTCAAAGCGGTCTTGAAAAAGCGTTAAAAACCTGCCACCTTTTCATAAAAGAGAAGGGTGTGAAAGAATTTGGCAGAGAAATTGCTGCGGTTAGCGTCGTCTGCCAAGTTTATTCAAAGCAAACACCTGCCTTAGTGATCTGGGGCAGTGCGGGCGATTGTCGCATTTATCACCTTTCTTCAGAAGGCCTGAGCCAAGAGTCATTGGATGATTCGCTGATTACTCAGGCGTTGGAGAACGGTTGGTTGGATCAATCGAAAGCAGAGAGGATAAACCAAGCGACGAATCTAAAGGGTCTCAATGAAATAGAGAAGAATCTCTTTAAATCCCGGAACGTGGTTACCCAAGCTTTGGGGATTGGAGTAATGAAACCTAGAATTAGTAAATTTAAAGCAAAAGCCGACGATTTTATTATTCTGACTACTGATGGGGTCCACGGTAATTTAACAAACAAAGAAATCGAAAATATTTTAAAGCAAAAACCGCCTGATCCAGCAAAGCGGTTGGTTGAAGAAGCAACCAGAGTTTCTGAAAGCAATTCCCTACGCGCCAAAGCCGATGACATGACCGCTGTTGTAATTGAATTACGGAAATGAGATGAGGGTCTGCACCTGCAAGCAGAAGCAGACCCTTCAGTTGCGGTTCTCGCAGGCTCAGGCCGGTACAGGTTTAGGAGAAGGTTTGGGCGCCGGAGCTGGAGTGCTCCTGATTCTCCTAACGATACCGAGTACCAGAGTCTTCAGCTTGCTTCTCTCCCCTTTATTAAAGTGAGCAGCGGCGTAGAGGTGAAGGGCGAAGGAGAAGAAGCCGCTGTCGAAAAGTCCGTCCAGGACAGTGAAATCTATTGTCGAACTGTGAAAGACGATACATAGAAGTCCGAAGACAATCCAACAAAGCCGATTGAATCGAACATCCGGTTGGTTGAACAGCCGAAGCGAGGCAGGAAGGACGGTCCGATCATCTAACTTTTCGAGATCCTCTTCGGTCTTCTTTAGCGCCCGATACTTGATTGCAGTGTATGCTGACCACAGCGGAAGGAAGACGACCACCACTATTGGCGTGATCATAGGCCTTTCTGAGTCAAGAGAAAGAACAATAATGGGTATCGTAAACAGTGCAAGAGAAGAGAGGAGAAAAACTTTCGCCAAGGTAAAGTTTGATCTCCCGGTCCAACTGCACCACACTGCGACCAGCCTACCAGTGGCTCGGAAGAAAAGACTATCGAACCTATCCAACCACGGAGTCAAAGGTCCCTCCTGTTGCGACTATCAACCTTTCACCTTTCGTCTCAATATTATACACGATCTTCGCAATATAAATGGTAAAATGAAATTTATGAAATACGAGACTTCCGCAGGTGGGGTTGTTTATCGAAAACTCAAAGACAGGTTAGAATTTTTGGTTGTTCAACATTCCGGCCATCACAGGTGGGTTCTTCCCAAAGGTTGGATTGACCCGGGCGAGACGAAGGAACAGACCGCGATTCGTGAGGTGAGAGAGGAAGCCGGAGTCGAGGCGGAAATCAAATATTACTTAGGTGAAGCAATTGCATGGTATCAAAAGGATGGAGAAAAGTACCGCAAAACCAGCCATTTTTTCCTGATGGAATATAAAAGTGGCGATCCTGCAAAAGAGCACGGTTGGGAAATCGAAGATACCGCTTGGCTTTCAGCCGAAGAAGCAACTGAAAAGCTAGATTATCCAGGCGAGAAAAAGATGGTCGAGAAAGCCTCAAAGAAACTAACTTCCTCCTAAGAGTAGCAAGGGGGTCTATGCCGCGCTAGGCGCAGTCACAGCCCCCTCTAGGTCTCGCAGATCAGATCTCCACGTCCGCCTACATGCTTCAGGCTGGCGTCAGAGAGCCGATGTGCTGGTGTTGCAGGCGCCTGGTACAGGCCACAGCAGCCTTGTGGTGGCGGTGGGAATTTTGGCCACTCGTCCTATTCCAGCGCGGATCGCGGCTACCAGGTGTAACGCAGTGATCGGGCTTCGTCCGGTCTCGTCGCGTAGCTGAGTCTGAAGCCATCGGTGCCAGAGAACGTAGAGGCCAGTGCCCAGGATCGTCGCCAGCAAGGCAAAGGTCACTACTGCCGCTGCATCACCAAACCCCAGGCCAGCCGTGGTGCTGGCAACATCTATAGGGGAGGCGAGCGCTGCATCCAGATCCGTGTTGGCCAGGGTCATCATCCCGATGTCCGTGGCCGCCGTCTCCTGTACGTCGGTAATCGCAGTGTCACTGGTCGCCGCCGACGCCGCGCTCTGCGTGCTCGAGAAGGCGAAGCCAATGAGTGCGATCGCCACGATGAGTATCAAGACGGGCAGAAGCGTCCAGCGAGGGTGCCGTCTCATGGTGCATCACTCCTTCATTTGAAGCGGTGACGACAAATTGCTTTAAAAAACTGCCCTCCTTTCCAGCAGTCTCTCCGTTTATCCTTTAAAAGTATATCCTTACTTGCTTGCTGTGTCAATTACTAGGGGTGGTGGTATAATAGGTAGGTTCAACCAGCGTGGTGGGGTGCTGGAGTGGTCGAACAGGCGGCACTGGAAATGCCGTATATCCGCAAGGGTATCGTGGGTTCGAATCCCACCCCCACCGCCATAACTCGGCGAGCTCACCACTAATTTTCCGTAATCTTGCCTTCTTTTGACCAATCAACTAGTATAGGGTGGCAATGGAAAGTCAGGTCGAAGAAGTAAAAAGCAGGGTCGACATTGTTGGATTTATCAATGAATATACGCCACTAAAAAAAGCCGGTAGAAACTATAAAGCTCTCTGCCCATTCCACACTGAAAAAACCCCCTCTTTTATGGTTAGTCCCGACAGGCAAATTTTTAAATGTTTTGGCTGTAATGAGGGTGGGGATATATTCGCCTTTTATAAAAGAATGGAGGGTGTTGAGTTTGGCGAAGCGTTGAAATTCTTAGCCCAAAGAGCTGGGGTACAGCTTAAAGAGTATAAGCCTACCAGGCAAGAACAGCAAAAAGAAACTTTTTTGGAAGCTCATGAGGTTGCAAGTAACCTTTACCACCATTTGTTACTCAAACACCCCTCCGGAGAAAAAGCCCGTGAGTATCTTGCAGCTCGCGGTATAAAACAAAAAGCAATTTCTGATTTTCGCCTTGGCTATGCCCCGGCCCAAGCAGATTTATTATTAGGTTATTTGAAGAAAAAAGACTTTTCTATTCAAGAGGCAGTCACCGCCGGTTTGTTACTAGTAGCTGGTGATCGACCAAAAGACCGCTTCCGCTCCCGGATTATGTTCCCTATTTTTGATACCCAGGGCAGAGTAATTGCTTTTTCTGGCAGAGCCCTAGGAGATATCGAACCAAAGTATTTGAATAGCCCAGAAACTCCAATTTTTAGCAAATCGCACTCCTTGTACGGAATAAATCTAGCCAAACAAACGATGAAAAAAGAAAGGGCAGCGATCCTGGTAGAAGGAAATACTGATGTAATTTCTTCCTTTCAGATTGGCGTAACCAATGTAGTTGCCCCGCTTGGTACCGCTTTAACATTCTCTCAAGTGGAGATTTTGAAAAGATGGGCCGAGAATCTTCTTTTTGCCTTCGACACAGATTTGGCCGGTGACGCAGCAGCAAAAAGAGGCATAGAAATAGCCGAAAATGCCGGCTTGAACTTGAGGGTTGTTCAGTTGAGAGGAGCCAAGGACCCAGATGAGGCTATTCATAAAAACCCTCTTTCCTGGAAAAAAGCGATAAAAGAGGCTGTGCCAATTTATGATTACTTTATCAATTCCGCGATTGAACGGTATGGAATAACTACCTCAGAAGCAAAAAAGAAAGTTGCATCTGAGGTTCTACCCCAAATTGCTCGAATAAGCGATGAGATAACAAAGGCCCACTATATACAGGCGATTGCTTCGAAGTTGGGTATTGGGGAAGAAATAATCAGGAGCGTTTTGGCAAAATACCAAACTGGGGAACCAGATAGTACTGGTGTAAAGGAAATTCTCGAAAAGCCTTTAAGTGAGAAAGGCTCCATCCTGATAGAAAAATATTTATTGGCTTTGATTTTACAAGGCGGACAACTGCCAGATGATTTAGGCGAAAATATTTTCAGCTCAGCGTACAACCAGGAAATCTTTGGGTTGATCAAGACTTTTTATGAAAAAGAAAAAAGACTGAAAATTAAATCACTGATTAAGATTATCCCAGAGGCTCTGCTACCAGAGTTCGATGAACTTTTGCTTTTAGAGTTAAACGAAGAAATTTTGGCTGATGAGGACAAGCTAAGGAAAGAAATTTATTATTGCAGCTCACGTCTGAAAGAGTTAAACTTACGAACTAAATTAAAGGAGCTTTCCTTGGCGATTAAGCAGGCAGAAAGTGTAGGCAATGATTCCAAAGTCAACTCCTTAAGTAGGCAGTTTCGTAATTTGTCAAAAGCGTTAGTTAGTTTGGAAGAAGGTTAGCTTACCACTATCAAATATCAAAGCAGGCCAAAAATGACAAAGAAAACTAGAGAAGAAGCACTAAAAGAATTAGTTAAAAGGGGTAAGGAAATAGGTTTTGTAACTCAGGAAGATATTTTAGAAGTTTTTCCCGAGGCTGAAGAACATGTTGAGGAGCTGGACAAGCTATACACAATGCTCGCCGAGGAGAGTGTCGATGTTCTTGAGGTGGGAACTGAAGAGGAGGCCAAGCCAGGCGATATTGAGAAGGATATAGAGGTTCTGACTGCTTTGGCTGGTGGACAAATTACCGATCCTGTACGGATGTATTTAAAGGAAATCGGTCGTATTTCACTACTGACTGCTGAAGATGAGGTGCGCCTAGCAAAAGGAGTTGAAAAAGGCGACCCGCGAGCAAAAGAGAGGTTGATCAGTTCTAATCTAAGATTGGTGGTTTCAATCGCAAAAAAATATGTTGGCCGAGGACTTTCCCTACTTGATTTGATTGAAGAAGGCAATATCGGGCTGATGCGGGCAGTCGAAAAATTTGACTGGCGAAAGGGGTATAAATTCTCCACTTACGCTACTTGGTGGATACGCCAAGCGATAACACGTGCGATTGCCGACCAAGCCCGAACCATCCGAATACCTGTCCACATGGTAGAAACGATTAACCGTTTTATTCGCACCAGTAGAAAGCTGATGCAAGAGCTCGGTCGAGAACCGACACCAGAAGAAGTAGCCAGGGAGATGGATATTGATCCAGAAAAGGTGCGCGAAATAATTAAGGTCTCTCAAGAACCTACCAGCCTCGAAGCTCCCGTAGGCGAAGAAAAAGATTCGACTTTGGGAGATTTTATTCCAGATGAAGAAATAAGACCAGAAGATCAAGCTAGCGTAGAATTACTAAAATCCCATCTTTCTGAAGTGCTTGATACCCTCAACGATAGAGAAAAAAAGGTTTTGAAGTTGCGCTTTGGCTTAGAAGACGGGCGACAACGAACGCTTGAAGAAGTAGGTAGGGAATTTGGGGTAACACGCGAGCGTATCCGCCAAATCGAAGCTAAAGCGCTCCGGAAACTACGCCATCCAACCCGAAGTAAAAAACTGAAAGATTATCTTGAGTAAATCCTATCGTTATCTGCACAATCCGACTACTCGCCCGCCCGTTTGTTTTAATACTTGATACGTGACTCTTGGTACGGGATACTTTATGGTAGATGTCCCAACATTTGCGCCAGACCATCATCGGTTTTATTTGGCCCGGACCAATTGCAGGCCCGTTGCCACTCAATCTTTTTCGTGTACTTTCCCCAACCTTAGTTTTTTATATAAAACCTATTCCAGCAGCATTAGTGATGGGTATAATAACTGCCTTTCTTTCGATTTTCTATTTCAGATTGCTTGAACTAACTGGTGGGAAAGAATACACTCAGATTCTACTGAAAAAACTACCCGCGAAAGCTCACCAAGGGATCGGGGCAAAAGGCCCATCGGCATTATTTGCTACAAGTTTAGCAATCGGAGTATTTCCCTACGCAATCTTCCTAAGGCTTTTACGATATTCGGAAAGCTCTTCAGAAATCCTGCTTTTAGCTGCCTCACTTGTCAGCAGTTTCGTTTGGACAGGGGTATTCTGGGGTTTTGTCGTAGAAATTATAAAAAGATCAGCCAGCTTTGCTTTTTAAGCAGATTTGCAGTACAATTAGTTGCCATGGAAGAAAAATATAACTCACCTACCTGGGGAAATCTAACTTACGAAGGGGTGATTGAAAGAATAGCCAGCTATATTAGGGAAGATACTAACTTCCGCTATAAAGTAATTGTGGGTACAGATAGCGAGAATAGAAACGGGTGCGCCGATTTTGTTACCGCAGTGATTGTTCACCGGATAGGTAAGGGCGGATTGTATTTTTGGAGCCGTAAGAACCTAAAAAATGTTATTGCCATTCACGATAGAATAGCCAAGGAAACTCAATTTTCAATTGAACTAGCCTGGAAACTGCGTGATACCTTTCGCCACAATGGCCTTTCTGGTTATGAACCAGAGGTTCACCTCGATGTTGGTGAGGGAGGAGCTACCCGCGATATGGTCCGTTGGGTAACCGGAATGGTGCTGGGTAGCGGGCTAGCCTACAAAATCAAACCAGATTCTTATGGTGCTACCAAAGTCGCCGACCGCCACACTTAAATTTCCTACTTGATAACATCTTAATTTACATCACCTATAGAATATCGGTTGGGTCAGGGTCTTTGTTTAGCGACTACCGGGGAGAAGGTCGGGAAAAGATCCAAGAGTTTGTCGACGAACTTCAACACAAAGAATAGTAGTAAACCTACGATAGTAATATACAACCAGTCAAACAGATCAATTGGGCTTACTTCGAACAAAGTAGAAAGAGTGGGAATATGGACGATGGCTATTTGTAAAAGCACTGAAGTTACAATTGCTGCTGGTAGCCAGAGATTAGCAGCCCAAGAGATTTGATAATCGCTCCTTATATTTACTAGCCGCACCAGTTCAAAGATTATGATTGCCATAAAAGCCGCCGCTCTGGCTTCAAATAGCCCTCCTTCTTGCAGATTAAGATAAAAAAGCCCCAGAGTGGCAACTGTTAAGCTAATGGAAAAGGCACCCATCTCTAACCAGATTCTTTGGCTGATGATCTGTCCTTGAAACTTTCTTGGGGAATAGTGCAAAATCCCTTTTTCTGCAGGGTCAAGACCCAAAGCAATTGCTGGAAGACCATCAGTTACAACATTAATCCACAAAATCATCACTGCTGTCAAAGGTAAATCTTTAAAAATTAAAAGTGCAATAAAGATAACTAAGACCTCACCAATGTTGCACGAAAGGAGGTAGTCGACAAACCTGCGAATATTATCGAAGATTCCTCGACCTTCCTCAACAGCAGCCACAATAGTGCCAAATTTGTCATCAAGCAAGATCATGTCACTGGCTTCCTTCGCTACATCAGTGCCAGTAATGCCCATGGCGATCCCAATATCAGAACGCTTGAGAGCTGGAGCGTCGTTGACCCCATCTCCTGTCATGGCGACGAGATGACCACGTTTTTGGAGTGCTTCAACGATTCTGAACTTATGTTCTGGGTTTACCCGAGCATAGATATTAGTTTTTCCCACTTTTTTCTCAAGCCCTCCCCTAGACAATTTATCAAGCTCTGCTCCAGTTAGTATTTCACCGCTAATACCAATCTCGCAAGCGACGGCTTTCGCCGTTGCCGAATGATCTCCGGTGATCATTATTACTCTGATGCCGCTTTTTTGGCAGTCTTCGATTAAACCCCTCACCTCTTTTCTAGGAGGATCCATCATTGCTTGGAGCCCAATAAAGGCGAGATCCGTTTCTAGCGTCTCTTCGCCCACCTTTTCAGTTTCTTTGTATGCAAAGCCAAGCACCCGCAAAGCAGCGCTCGAAAGATCCGCATTTTCTACCAGGATTTTCTTTTTCGCTACGTCACGTAAAGGTACAACCTGACCATTTTGAACGAGCTTTGTGCATTTGGAAAGAATAACCTCGGGTGCTCCTTTGCTGTAGACCACTCGTTTGCCTTCCTCCTCGATTACCACGCTCATCATTTTCCGCTCCGAACTAAAAGGGACTTCAAAAAGGCGCTTACCGGCAGATTTGACACTGCCTTGGCGAGCGGAAAAAATCAAAGCCACTTCAGTTGGATCGCCAAAAGCCCGACCAGTCTCGCGGGCCGCTGCGTTGTTACAAATCAGGCCAGCTTTAAGGATGGGGGTAAGAGTCCTTGGATCTGCTTTTTCGCCGGCCAAAAGAAAGTCGCCGGTCAAACGGCGACTTTTACTGACAATTTCGTAGGTTTTTCCGTCAAAATAAACTTTCCGGACGGCCATTTCTCCAGTAGTTAAGGTCCCAGTTTTATCAGTACAAATAGTATCTACTGAACCTAGAGTTTCTGTTGAGGCGAGTTTTCTCACAAGGGTGTTTCTTTTTAGCATCCGTTGCGTTCCGTAGGCTAGAGAAATTGTCACCACAGCCGGTAAACCTTCTGGTATGGCTGCGACTGCCAAAGCAACAGCAGCAACAAAGGAGTGCAAAACCCTTTCTAGAGTAGTTAACTCCATGTATTCACTGGAGATAAAAACGATAAAAAGAAAAATAAAAGCAGAGATGCCAACTACCCCAAGGCCAACGATTTTTCCTAACCGATTAAGTCTTTTTTGGATTGGTGTTTCTTCCTTCTTGGTTTCAGCTACAAATTTAGCTATCTTACCGATCTCCATTTCATCGCCGGTTCTAACCACGATTCCCCTGCCCCGTCCTTTGGTAATTTCAGTGCTAGAAAAAACCATGTTCACTTGATCAGCCGTTTGAAGCGGGCCCGAAAGTGGTTCTGGATTTTTCTTCACTGGAATAGATTCTCCGGTAAGAGAACTCTCATTACTGTGCAAATCTATAGCTTCAATGAGTCGGGTGTCGGCTGGGATCTTTACACCTTCCTCAAGTACAACCAGGTCACCCGGTACTAAAAGGGAAATATCAACTTCTTTTTCTTCGCCTCCCCGAATCACCCTTGCCTTGAAAGCTAAAAGTTTTTTCAGGGCCGCAATTGCTTCTTCGGCTTTGTATTCTTGGATGAATCCAAGCGTGGTAATCATCAAAATTATTCCCACTATTAAGTTTCCTTCAATAAAATCAGATTGGTTCTTTTCGCCAAAAAAATAAACTAGGTAGATGAAGACGGCGGCTAAAATTAAAATTAAAACTAAAATGTTTTTAAACTGGGAGAAATAAATCTTTAAAGGGGAAACCTTTTTCTTTTCCGACAGTTTATTTGGTCCGTATGTTTCTAGCCGCTTCCTAGCTTCCTGTTCGGATAAACCAGCTTCAGCCGTTCCAAAAAGGCTAAAAAGCTCGCTGTTTGTCAGAGAATAGATTGGTTTTCCTTCACGGTTGGCAGTGCCCATTCAACCTACCCATCTTCGACCTTTTCAACAATAGTTTCGCTGACAAAAGCGAATGGCAGACCAACTAAGAAAAATTCCAGAAGTCGCAGTTTACGAAGTTCCATCCGTTTAAGTAAAGGATAACCTAAATTTTATAAGAGGTCAAAAACTTTCCGAGGACCTGTTTGTGGTGGATAGGTCCAAAATGACGACTATCTTGGCTGTCAACTTTGTTGAACCCAGCAATAAAATATTGATTGTCCCCGATCACCCCTTCAATCCTTTTGAGTAAAATTTTATCTCTTTGGCTTGGGAGTTGAAAAGCGATAATGTCGCCGGGCTTTGGCTTAGAAAAAAGATAAGCGAATGTGTTAATCAATACCCGATCACCTTCCCGAAAGGTTGGTTCCATGCTATGGCCTTTAAGGATGAAGCGTTTGACTGGAAACATGTTATAAAATTAGAATTTCGCGCTTCGTGCTTCGAATTTTAAGATTCTATTACTTATTTACTACTATTTTACCTTCCGTTGGATAAACTGTCTTGATTATGATTGGTTCAAACCCCTTGGTTTTAAAGAAGATCTCGGCAAATTCTTGCACTTTGGCCAGAAGTTGCTGGGAAGCTTCTAAATTAATCTCTTGTCTAGCCTTTGAAGCAAGTTTCATAATCTCAAAGACAAGAGAGTGTAAATTTGGATGCTTTTCTAGATGTTCCGGCCTAAAATAATCGCCCCAAATCACCCGTACCTCATGTTTTACAATTTCTGCATGTTCTTCTTTAACCTTCGTTAATCTGGCTATTTGAGAGATTATTTTTTTCCGCTCCTCGAAAGGGGGATTTGCGGAAGAAGCCTTTAGCTCATTTATTATGTTAGTCATTCGGATTACTGTGTGGGCGGCAACTTGAGCCGCGTGAGGATCATAAATTCCGCAGGGGATATCACAATGAGCATAAATTGGCCGGGGCGGAGAGAGCCGATCCAGGATTTTCAGAAAAGTTTTAAGCATACGTGCCTCCTTCAAGCCATATCAATTTAACAAAAGATGTCTCCGATGTAAACAGCCAAGAAAGAAAAGGCCCCGAACTAATCGGGGTCCTTTCCTTCTCGTTACTGTGCTGCCAATTAATTTGTTTCGGTGAGCACCCCTTCCAATTCAATCGTCTCTGGAGAAGGATGTGGGACGACGATGCAGAATAGTCGCCAATAACTACCCTTCCAATAACCTTTGAAGGTTACTTCGCCACAGCCCCGGGCGGAAAGTTTTGCCTTGCCGTGAAAAGCAAGATCAAGATCGGTTCCGGAAGCACGGGCTTCGCCTCGGCCAATATAGATGACCCAGTGTCCGATATGGATCTTGTGATGGAAACCCGTAACCGCCACCTTACTTAAATCGCTATCCTCAACAGCCAAGGCTCCTTTACCAGCTACGTAGATATAGCCATTGACATTGCGAAAATGGACAAAACCTTTTCCTTCAGCCTTTAAGCCTCCGCAACCCTTTAAGTGAAGAGGATGGCCAGGTGTGACTTCAAAAGGAATTGGCTTTGGGTAGGGTATCGGCAGAATAATGTTGTCCACTGCGCTGGTAGGTTGGGCAAAAGCCGCAGTAGCGAATGTAGCTAATAAAGCTACCGCACCAGCGGCCGAAATAATCTTTTTTACCATTACTACTCACCCCCTTATCGAATAGTAAGACGGAGGTTTTGGAAAAACGTTACGGATTTATTGACGGTTGGGTTTTTTGGGTCTCTTCAGGCTGATCATCAACTCCTTGGATAACACTCTCATCTTTGGGTGTTAGATTTAAATCGTTCTCGATTTTCTGTTGTAAATCTCCCAAAGTGTCTTTGAGCTGTCTTATTTGGGGCTGTTTAGGTTCGGAGAGTGCGTCTTCGATTTGGTTAAGATCATTTTGTTTTTCCTCTAATACAGGAACGAGGCTTGAAAGAGATTTTTCAACAGTGGTTGTGTCTTTACCAGCCTCTTTTAAACTATAATATTCTTTGCGGGCCACATTAACCTCATCTTTTATTTCTTGAACTGAGGATCGAACTTCTTTAATTGCAAAGTCAGAGGATTTCTCATTGCGTTCCAAAACTACTTTCTTTAGCTCATCGATACGTTTTTCGGCCAATTTTTGCTGCTCGTTGAATCTATTCTCTTCGTTAGTAAACACCAATCTAATATTTTCGTAACCCCTTTTGATTGGGTACAATATGTCACCCGGTAAGCTGTTTTGAGCATAAATTATTGTGCCGCTAACCAGAAAGACTAGAATAAAAGCCGTCGCAGCAGCGAGTTTTAAAACTAAGGAATAGCTAAGGCTTGGCTTCTTTGTCTCGGTGGCTTTAGTCAAAAGAGCGGACTTTAGATTCGCTGCCCAATTTTGGTTTGGTTTGATCGCCGCGAGATGCTTTAATTTTTGTTCGATTTGCTCAAAATTTTCATTTTCCATAACCAAGTTCCTCTTTTAGCTTTTTCAAAGCCCTGTGTTTTAAAACCCGAAGATATTCTTCGTTTCTGTCTGTAATTCCTGCAATTTCTGAAAAACTATATTGTTCAATAGAGTGGAGTATTATGACCTCCTGCTCAGCCTCACTTAAATCTTGCAACACCTTGAATACCCGCTCAAATTCTTCTTTAATTTCTAGGTGTTGGGTGTTATCAACGGCATGCGGTTCTCTAATTAGGTCTAAGCTTATCTCACCCTTTTTTGTTCGGTAGTAATCTATAACAGTGTTTCTTGAAATCGCAAAAATCCAAGCATCAAAACTTCCTTCATTTCGATATTTACCTAAATTTTCCAAAGCTTTCATAAATATGTCTTGAGTTAGATCTTCAGCTATTTCTTTCCGGCCAACTTTGAAATAAACAAACCGGTAAACCCTTTCGATATATTGATCGTATATTTCACCAAACGCCTCGGTATTACCATTTTGGGCAGAAGCTATTAAGGTGTTTAGCGAGGCAGAAGATGGCTTCCTATGGCCGAAAATCATAAACCTTATTTTAGCCGATTGCGCAAGTCGTAGGTTTTTTCAAACCTAAGAATAGATCAATTACCGCGCAAGCCGCGGTATAAAATACATAACGAAAGGGGAGGGAAGTTGTTACAAAGACCGTTATTTAACTTGAAAGCTGGGGTTCTTAGTGGTAAAATTCCCTCTTGCATTCCGGTGTAGCTCAATGGTAGAGCGGCTCCCTGTTAAGGAGATGGTTGCAGGTTCGAGTCCTGCCACCGGAGCCAAACCCTACTTAATATAACTTCTCCAGCGCAACCTTAAATTTGATATAATAGTTCCTACATGAAAACAACTACTTTGGAGATTGAACAAATTAAAGAAAAAACCATTCCGATCCTAAAAGAGGCGGGTGTTACTCGTTCTGCTATCTTTGGTTCTTACGCTGCTGGGGAAAATATTAAGAGTAGCGACATTGATATGTTGGTAGAACTTCCGGAGGACTATTCTCTACTTGACTATGTGAGGTTGCAGTTAAAATTAGAGGAAACTCTGGGTCGAAAGATTGATCTGGTAGAATATAGCACTATTAAACCCCGTATCAAAGAGCGAATACTAAGCTCACAAGTCCCCATTTTATGAAAGAAGAAAAAAGAGACGTTGGTCTATATTTAGACGATATTTCCGACAGCATCAAGCAGATACAAGAATACACCGATGGTGTGGAAGAAGATGACTTTTACACCAATCAACTAATACAAGACGGGGTGCTAAGAAGATTTGCAGTTATTGGCGAGGCAGTAAAGCATATACCACAATCATATAGAAACCAGCATCCAGAGATAGAGTGGAAAGAAATTGCTGGCATGAGAGATATTCTCGTCCACGAATATTTTCAAGTTAATCTTAAAAGAGTTTGGAAAACAATCCAGGAAGATATTCCACGGTTTAAAGAACAAATCGGGGGTTTACCCGAAATGTCAGGTAGTTAAGCAACGGCCAATAACTTCTCGGTTAATTGCATAGTTAGGTCTGGATATTCTACAATCTCTAACCAATTAGCCGTTCGGAAATCGTTCCATCGTGCGAGCCACCAGTTCTGAACCTAAAACTTTACCCCTAACCAATTTCAAAAATTCATCGTCGGTTAACTTTGCCCGTTTAATTTGAGATTTTAAAAGAAATGGTTTTACTTCTTTGTAAAGAGGTATCGAAAGGGTGTGGAAGCCTGGTTTGGTAAGAATTGCGTGGTCTCCAGCAGTTCTCGCATGAGTATAACCGGCTTTAACGAACGCTTTCACCGCTTCTCGGCCAGAAATATTGGTAAGCTTGGGCATCGGGATTTATACAGTAACCTGTGGAACCTCGACAACCCTCTTGGTAATCAATTGTGGTTTTTCACCGAGTTTTGGTTCACCAATTACTTCCAAATAGACTTTAATTGCTTTTTCGACATTTTCCAAGGCCTCTTCTTTTGTTTTGCCTTGAGACATGCAACCGGGTAAATTCACTACATCGGCAACAAAGCCGCCAACTTCTGGATCTTCAAATAACTCAACTACAAACTCTACCTTAGACATAGTATTTGGATTATACCATGGAAAATAGTTTTTCAAAATATATCGCGCACAAGAGACAGACCTTACCTTTTAGATTCAAAAGGAAAAAGGGTGCATACGGGGTTAAAAAATTAGCAAAGAAGGAAATTAGGTCTTAAAAAACTATATTAAGTTCTACACTAGGCTGTTCTGAAACACGGCCGTCTTTGAGAAAGATAATCCTCTCGGTCCCCTTAGCTATACGTGGATCGTGGGTGACAATAAGAACAGTTTTACCTTTCTTTTTTGATAACTCACGCAATAGGTGGAAGATTTCACTGCCGGTTTGAGAGTCGAGGTTACCAGTGGGCTCATCAGCTAGAATAATTGGCGGATTCATTATTAAACTTCGGGCAATTGCTACTCGTTGCTGTTCTCCACCAGAGAGAAAATTAGATTTTTTGTTTTCCATTCCTTCTAGGCCAACTAATCTGAGTAAGTAGTCAGCCCGTTCTTTATATTTTTTGTTACCGGCTGGTAGCGAGGGTAAAAGAATATTTTCGGATGCTGTAAGTGTAGAGACTAGGTAGAAAGTTTGGAAAATAAACCCTACCTTATCGCGGCGGATTTTGTACAATTTTCGCTCTGGCACTGTGGTCAAATCTACTTTGTCCAAAACCACCTTACCGGTAGTTGGTTTATCTAGGGCACCTATTAGATTCAACAAAGTAGTTTTACCTGAACCTGAGGGCCCCATTACTGAGATAAACTCACCTGGGTTAACAATGATATCGACCAAATCTACCCCCACATCAAATTGATCGCCTCTTTTATAGAGCTTTCTTAGTTTTTGTGTCCAAATAATCGGTTCTTCCATAATAGTCCCTTCTACAGTGCCTTCAGGGTCTCCATTGGTGCTACTCGAGCAGCTCTAATAGCAGGATACAAACCGCCTAAGATTCCCATCAAGATTCCAAAGCCAAATATTCCAACAATGATTTCTAGGCTGTAGACAGCCGCGCCTTCTTCCAAGTATCTTTCGATGGCTCTAGTAGCTGCGTAACCGACTAGCAAGCCAACCATCCCACCCATAAAACCGATAGTAATAGACTCTACCATGACAGAAAGAAGGATATTGTTGTTAGACCAACCAGCTGCCTTGAGGATGCCAAATTCTTGCTGTCGTTCCAAAACACTCATTAACATGATAATAAAGATTGATATTCCACCAGCAACTGCAGCAACCAAACCTATAACTAAAAGGAAACCACGGAAAATATCCAGCGTATCGTTAATGTTACCGAGGATATCACCAGCTGAGCTCACCGTGACTTCAACTTCTCCGTTTTCTAGGGTTTTTTTAATTTCTTCAGACACTTGATCTACCGTATCTACCGATGCGGCACGAACTCCGATCGAGCTTAACTGATCATTATCCAACTTGGCCAGTTTTCTGGCAGTACCAAGATCTGTATATAATTGTCTATCAAGGAGGGCGTTGCCTGTTTCGAAGAAACCAACGATTTTGAGCGTTATCTTTTCTGTTTCTGAAGGTTTTTGAAGCTGAACAGAAGCTGACGCTTGTGGTGAAGCTGAAGGGATCGCCACAGATGTTGGTTGGTTGTTGAGCTGACCATTAAAAATCGGTACTTCTATTTCCTGTCCAAGTTTAAACTCGACCCCTGTAAACCGGCTTTGACTAGACTGCTCAATACCTACAATTACCTCTCCTTCTTTCGAAAATGTTCGACCTTCAGTAATGTGCTGAGTAGCACCATCTAGGTTTTTATCAATAGTGGCGTCAACACCGGTTATCGAGGCGCCAAAGGGAAGTTTACTGCCCAAAACTTGAGCAGGAATACTACCTACTACCTGTGGGTAAGCCCAGGTGATATCTTGAACCTTTTTAATTTTTTCTAAATATGTGCTGGGTAGGGGTGTACCACCACCTAATAATTGGCCTCCAAAAGGAGCATCAGCTGGTGCCACGGTGATATCAGCAGCAACTTGAGTTAGGGTAGATTCAATCCTCTGATCCATGCCTTCAGAAAGTGAAAGTAGGGTACTCATCAGTGCTACACCAAGCCCCACCCCAATCAAGGCTAAAACCATAAT
This sequence comes from Candidatus Nanoarchaeia archaeon, assembly GCA_036382695.1. Classification (GTDB taxonomy): domain Bacteria; phylum Patescibacteriota; class Microgenomatia; order Woykebacterales; family RBG-16-39-9b; genus DASVHF01. The sequence continues at coordinate 26,025 of DASVHF010000025.1, forward strand.
TCCCCTTCTTCTAAAAGCATTGCCGATAGCAAATCTAAACATTGGCTACTCGCGCACCTCCTCAAAAATCGTTAACGAGCTATGAAGGAGTCTGCACTTGACTAACATTAACCTTTTCTGTTTGGAGGTAATTTCAAACTGAAGGTTCATAATGCATTTTAATTGTAGCATAAAAAGTTCTGACTTCCCCACGACTTGGAGCCATCCCCGACTTAATATAACTCCTAGCCCTAGCTAAGCTGTTGACTTTCCCATACAATATCTATACAATATTTGTGTATGCAAGACGTACAGATAATAAATATTTCACTACCAAAACCACTACTTAAAAGGATTGATGAGGCAGCGGCTAAAGAGTTTCGCAATCGAAGCGAGTTGATTCGTGAGGCAACAAGAAGTTATCTAAAAGAGCAAGAGCGTTGGGAGTCAATTTTCAATCGCGGTAGAGAAGCTGGTAGGAAACTTGGTATAAAAAGTGAGGAAGACGCCTACAAAATAGTTAATGAGTATCGCCACAGCAGATAGCCCTCTAAAAGTAGTTCTAGATACAAATATTTTGGTTTCTGCGACCATCTTCGGTGGTAATTCTAAGAAAATACTACAAAAAGCAATAGACGGTGAAATAAAGGCTGTTACCTCAAAGTTTTTAATAGCCGAGTTCTCAGATGTGCTAATCAAAAAGTTTGATTCTTCTAAAGAACAAAATGACATTATTATTTCTTTACTATCAAAACACTTCCTAATTGTAGACCCAACTATGTCGGTCGATATTTTAGCTGATAAAGCAGATAATAGAGTTTTAGAAGCTGCTTTTGAAGCAAAGGTTAAGTTTATTGTTACTGGGGATAAAGAACTCCTTGATCTAAAAGAGTTTAAAGACATTAAGATTGTCTCTCCAACTGATTTCCTAAAGAGTGGGTATTAAGACTCTTCGTAAAAAAATCCAGGTTAAATTCAAAGTTATAAGGCGCTTGCCTTTACCTGAAGCCTTGCAACAAAAAAGAGCAAAGGCTTACCGGCTCTTTACTGAAATCTTGAGTGGAGAAACTCAGCTTAGCGTAAACTCGCTCAGGACAAGCATCACCCACGACTCGGAGCCATTGCCCCATAGTACTTGACCTTTGAGCTTATTTCTGCTATAATTTCTCTAATCCAGTCGGTAAATAAGGAGGAATAACATGAGGCTTCAGCAGTACGGCCGACTCACCGATTACAAGAAGGTCGGCGACTCCGTCCTCTACGACGTAGGAAAAGGAGACCACAGAGTGATGCTTTGGGGAACGATCGTTCGTTTCCTGCCTGCAAACGGCGGTGCCATTCTCAGGGTCGACTCTCTCCGAATTCGTGGCAAGGCAATGGAGGGGTACGAGGAAGGAACCGAGATCTCCGCTGGTTCACACGAGATCGACGTTTAACCAAACCAAGCCACAAGCTTGAGTAAAGGAGACCAACAATGCTCGATTTGGATCAGGTAACGATTGGTGGAACCTACATTGACAACCGAACGGGAACAAGACTCGTAGTCAGAGAGATTCAGTCTCTCGACACAGATCCTGACAAAAAGGAGGTCTTCATTGCAGCGGTAGACGAAAAGAACGGGGGTGTTTGGCGTGGTATGAGGCACTTCCGATCAAATTGTCGTCTACTAGCCTCCAGATAAAGCCCTAGTTGGGCTGTAGGTTCGAATCCTACCGTGAGGTCTATCCTCTCAATCACCAGGACGTTAAGCTGGTGAATTTCTTTGGCTAAATTGCTGCATAAAAAGTTCTAACCCTTCACTTCGACAAGCTCAGCGTAAACTCGCTCAGGACAAGCATCATCCACGACTTGGAGCCATTTCTTTTTGGTCTCAATTTCCTCGAAATTTCTGTTAAAATACTAGTGCTGCTACAATGCCTTCAAGGTCAGTTAGTTTAAATGAGTGGTTATGGAAAATATTATTGAGGTTGAAGGTTTAAATAAAAAATTTCCGCCTGACACCCACGCCATCGTCGAATTTAACCTTCAAGTGAAAAAAGGAATTACCTTTGGTTTGCTTGGTCCAAACGGCTCGGGAAAAACCACTTTAATCCGTATTTTAGTTGGAATTTTGAAGCTGGATTCAGGTCGGGTCGTGGTGATTGATGAATCGCTGTCTTGGAGCGAAAGAGCAAAAAGGATTGGCTATATGACTCAGGTTCACGCTTTATATCAAGATCTGACGGTGGCAGAAAATTTAGATTTTTTTGCCACAATTTATGGACTTTCTACCAAGGAGAAGAAAAAAAGAGTTGAAGAGTTAGTTTCTTTGGTCAAGCTGGAAGGAAAGGAAAAATCCCCGGTTGCAACTTTGAGTGGCGGGATGAGGCAAAGAGTCTCGCTCGTTGCCAGCTTGCTCCACAAGCCGCAGCTGGTATTTCTAGACGAACCAACTGTTGGGATCGACCCGGCGTTGCGAATTGAGTTTTGGGATTATTTCAGGAAGCTAAACAAAGAAGGAACGAGCATAGTTTTATCCACCCATGTGATGGAGGAAGCAGCTCGCTGCGACGAGCTCGCACTACTTCGTGATGGAAGGCTTTTGGCCCAGGGAAAAGTAGAAGAGTTATTAGCAGAAACTAAAACGAAAACTCTAGAAGAAGCCTTTTTGGCTTTGGAGGCGCCTTGATGAGCCCAAGAAGAGTTTTTGCGATCGCAAAAAGAATTATTAGGCAGTTTGTTCATGATCGAAGAACAGTTGGGTTAATCGTCGTCGTCCCGATCTTACTACTTTCGATTTTGGGGGCCTTATTTAAAACGACGCAGGTTTTTGAGGCTGGTTTGGTAAATCAAGACCAAGGCGTGGCGACACCGCTTGGTTTTCAACGCATCTCCCAAAAAGCCCTAGACTCGTTGGAAGGGAGCGAAAGTTTAACTTGGCACAAGCTATCCCTTGAAGAAGCAAAAAAGGATCTTGAAGAAGGCTCCCTTGATGCCTACGTGCTTTTACCAAAAGATTTTAGTCAGAGCGTCACTGAGCAGAAAAAGCCCCAGATCACGATCGCTTTGGAAGGTTCGGATCCAAATATTTCTCAGCAAACTTTGGGTCTAATCAACCAAAACTTAGCAAGAGCGTTAGCAGGCCAACAATTAGCAGAAATAAAAGTAGAGTATCTTTACGGAGGCGAAGAATTTACCAGCCTAGATTATTTTGCGCCGGTTTTTATTGCTTTTTTTGCTTTTTTCTTTGTCTTCCTTCTGACCAGCGTCTCTTTCTTGAGAGAGCGGGCACAAGGAACAATTGAGAGGCTTTTTGCTTCACCGGTGAATAATGCTGAAATTGTTCTTGGCTATTTTCTCGGCTTTTTGATATTTGCCACGGTCCAATCATTGATAGTTTTACTTTTCACCATTTATGTCCTTGACGTGCATTTCATCGGAAACATTTGGTTCATTCTTTTAATTGAGCTGATTTTGGTAGTGGGGTCGGTCAATATGGGAATTTTCCTGTCCGCTTTTGCCAAAAACGAGCTTCAGGTGGTTCAATTTATGCCGCTCATAATCGTTCCTCAAGGTCTTCTTTCTGGCTTAATCTGGCCAATAAAATCAATGCCGCCTCTTTTACAATGGATATCTTACGCTATGCCTCTTACCTATGCGAATGATGCTTTGAGGGGCTTGATGATCCGAGGAGCAGGTTTATCGAAGGTAAGTCTAGATATTTACGTATTGGTAGCCTTTGCCCTGCTGATGATCTTCTTGGCTGGATTATCTATAAGAAGAGGAGTCTAAACCTTGGAGGATAGCTACGATTCGGAACCAAGCCCTATAGTACTTGACTTCTTCTATTTGTAGGGCCTATCTGATGATAAAGAGAGCAAATAGGAAGTAGATAACCACACTGATGACATCTTGCAGGGCAGTTGCAAGCGGGCCGCTGCCCAGAGCAGGATCTTTACCCAGCACCTTAAATACAATAGGTAAGACCGATGCAAGGATCGAGGCAATAGTACTCGCCACAAAAAGCGACAAAGCCACCACAATCCCAATCTCAACCGACTTACTGATAATCATTGCTCCCAAGCCCCCGATAATTCCCAACAGCGAGCCTAAAATAACTCCAACAAACAACTCGTTTAGTAAATATCTCCAATAGGCGAGTTTGAGTGTTGCTAAAGCACGGACCGCGATAGCCTCTGATTGAGTCCCAACAGAGTCTGCGATATAAGCCACAACCGGTAGAAAATACGCTAGGGCAATTGATTTTTGAAGCGATTCTTCAAACCAGCTTGAAATTAAACCAAGCCCAAGACCAACGAGTAAGCCAATGATGAGCCACGGGATTCGTGATTTGACAATAAGGCCAGTACGCTCTGAAGCTAGTTTGACGATGCTAGTACCTTTGCCTCGGATACCAGCGGTTAGTAGAGCGTCTTCGATATGCTCCTGATGCATTACATCAATGATGGTGTTAGCAGCGATCGCGCCAAGCAGTTGGCCGTCATTATTGACAACTGGTATTGTGACGATATCGTTTTTAACGGCAAGGAAAACCGCCTTCTCCTGATCCTCGTCGGGCAGTAAAAATACTTTCGCCGGTTGCATTAATGTCTCGCTGCTTGCTCCAGAATCTGATTGCACGGTAGTGGCCATATCAATAAAGCCAAGCAGCTTTTTGTTTTCATCAACGACATAAACATTTCTGATAGCGTCCCAGCTTTTAGTTGATAAGTTTCGGAGAATCTGACTAAAGTTATCACGGGGTCTGCAAGTAGGGATCTTGGTCGACATGATACTGCCGATAGATTCAGGTTCGTATGTTTGGCTTGGTACTTGTCGCATGAATTTATTATATTAAAAATTATTAGCTATTGCAGCTATATTATCATTATATATAATTTACTCATGCAGATGAACCCGACCGGAGGTTTATTAAATGTAGTTTGGTCCGCGCTGCGCAGCGTTGGTCGATTACGCCCCAAATTTCCCATTTTTGGATTGAGAAGAGAGTTGAAGCTAACGGACGTCATCTTAATTGGCATCGGGGGTACCATAGAGGCAAGTATTTTTGTACTAATTGCGCCAGGAGCGGCAATCGCGGGAAAATTATTACCCGTAAGCTTTATTCTTGGCGGAATTTTGGCTTTTGCAGTCGCCTTAATATATGCCGAAGTGGCTACCAACATGCCTTCGGAAGGTGCAGATCTGAGATTTATTTTCAAGTCCTTTACTTCGGATCTTTGGGCATTTATTACTTCGTGGTTAGTTATCTTAGGTGATTTGGCCTACTTCGCCCTCAACCTGCTGGGATTGGCATTTTATGTGAGGGCAATTATACCGATAAATCATCTGGTATTTGCCGTGGTAGTTTTACTAGCAGTAACAGCAGCGAATTTACGAGGTGTTAAGCGGGTTAGTCTAGTTGAGAGCGCAATTACAATTTTACTTTTGTTCTTTTTTGCTGTTTTCATTGGTTGGGTTTTCTTCAATAACTTTAATAGTTTGCTTCCAGCGGAGCCTGTAGTGGATGGAATAAATTTATACTCACTAGGAACTATTTTGGCCGGTACAGCGCTTATTTACACTACATTTATTGGTTATGAAGATATAACCTCTGTTGCGGGGGAGGTGAGGCAGCCTCACAAAGTTTTGCCAAAAGCTTTGATTTTCACGGTGGTTATCACCACACTTTTGTACGTAGCGATTTCATTTCTCGCTACACAAGTGGTTCCGATTGAGCAGTTAAAAACTTCAGAAAGCCCGCTGCTGCTTTTAGCCAAAATAAGTAATATACCAATATTTCTTATTACCATAACGGCTGTCTTGGCGATTCTCAGCACAATTGTTGTGGCTCTTCTTGTGGCCTCACGTAAGCTTTACGCACTTTCCCAAGAAGGTTATATGAAGAATTCGTTTGGAAGCTTGAACCAAAGGGGTATTCCTACCAACGCAATTTTATTTTGTAGCGTAATAGTCTTGGGGCTGCTATTTACAAATTCAATTAAATTTGTTGCTTACCTTGGAAACTCGGTTTATCTTGTTGGCGTTATTGCGACTACTATTGCGCTGGTGATAATGAAAAATAAAGATAAAAACTTTGGTCGGTGGTTCAAAGTACCGTTTTTCCCTCTAGTGCCAATTTTGGTGACCAGCCTTTCTATGCTTGTTTTGATATTTGTTGAACGCGGAGCGCTGATATACGTGCTTGCTTGGGCTGTAGTTGGTGGGGTAGTTTACTTCTCGACAAAGTTACTAAAAGCGTAAGAAAAGCCAACAAAAAATTTGGTTAATCTTTTAGCCCGTCGGTTTGTGTTTGGGAAATTCTAGTGCTGCACTAAAAAACCAAACCGATTTGTTATAATGCAAAGGCAATATGTGCATCGCTAGGAGCGGAGCGACGCAGGGCGCTTTAGCGATCTATTGTTTGCAGGGCATATAATGGCGGTGATTTGTTTACAAAGGAGGTGACAAACGTAATGGATTCTTTGTTTGACCCGACTGCTTGGGGTTCACCAGTTGGTCTGGGTTTGTTTCTCCTATTTTTAGGCGGATTTATTTTTCTCCTATCTCTTGCTGACCGGGCAAGAAAAGATAAAAAGTAGTAATCGTAACCTCAACTTAAGCTCCCGTCTTTGAGGTGGTAGGTTTTATTGGTTTGGCCGGCGATGGAGAGATCATGAGTAACGACAATAACCGTTGTATTTTCCGATTTCGAGAGCTGGTGAAGCAGGTCAAAAATCATCTTGCCGGTCTGACTGTCAAGGTTCCCAGTTGGTTCATCGGCGAGAATAATTTCCGGTTTATTAATCAAGGCTCTGGCGATTGCTACCCTTTGCTGCTCACCGCCGGAAAGTAGGCTTGGGAGTTGATTTGCTCGCTCGGCTAATCCAACCTTCTCAAGGACATCAAGAGTTCTAGTTTTATCGTTCCGACCTCTTTTAGCAATCGCGGCTTCGACATTTTGCCGCGCAGTTAATGTTGGAATCAGATTGAAGCTTTGGAAAATAAAGCCAATCCTTTTTTGGCGAAGGTCTGATAACCTTCGATCGTTTAGCCGGGTAACATCTTTGTCATCAATTTTAATATCGCCGCTGGTTGGTTTATCAAGACAGCCGAGAAGTTGGAGAAGTGTACTTTTTCCAGAACCAGATGGACCGACAATCGCCAGAAAATCGCCTTTGTTGACTGTGAGGTTGAGTCCGTCAACTGCATGGATCATTGAGCGGCCGCTTTTATATATTTTTGTCAAATTACTAATTTCTATAAGCACCATTAAAGTTGCCTCAATGCTTCCTGCGGCTTCATTCTTGATGCCTTAAAAGCCGCCAGAGCTCCAGCGACTACCGAGCCGAGAATTGCCACACCAGCGCCAAGTAATAATATTAAGTAGTTAAAAGTGATATCAAGTTTAAGATTGGCAGCGGTTGGAGTGTTATTTGCGCTTTCCGCGAACCTTCGCATGAAAGGC
>DASVHF010000026.1:0-2618 GCA_036382695.1 Candidatus Nanoarchaeia archaeon
GAGAAGGAGGAGTTACCTGCCCGGTATGCGGTTTCACAAACGCACCGTGGAAGTCCGTTAGACGAGGTCGCCGACGACGTCGATTACCAACCCGGTAAGAGACAGAGGCGGCCTCACCCTATTTCTAATTGTATTTTCGCGTTTGTTGTGCTAGAAATGTAAAGATGGATCTAAAAAAAACCGACCCTAAAACGTTTAACATAATCAAAAAGGAAGAAAAAAGGCAGAAGGAAAATATTAACTTGATCGCCTCTGAGAATTATGCCTCAAGAGCCGTCCGTGAAGCACTCGCCAGCGTTTTTACCAATAAATATTCCGAAGGCTATCCCTACAAAAGATATTACGCTGGTAATCGGTTTGTTGATGAGATTGAAACTTTGGCAATCGAGCGGGCAAAAAAACTTTTCGGCGTGAAATTCGCCAACGTCCAGGGACTTTCCGGCTCCCCTGCTAATCAAGCAGCGTATATGGCGTTGGCGGAGCCAGGAGATACACTAATGGGTCTTACTCTCACCCACGGTGGGCATTTGTCTCATGGAGCAAGCGTAAATTTTTCCGGAAAAATCTTCCACGGCGTTGGGTACGAAGTAGATCCAAAGACAGAGCGAATTGATTTTGATAAATTGGCGGTTTTAGCAAGGCAGCATCGGCCGAAAGTAATTGTCGCTGGTTTTACTGCCTACCCCAGGATTGTTGAATGGGAAAAATTTAGGAAAGTAGCAGACTCGGTTGGCGCTTACCTGTTGGCAGACACCTCTCATTTTACTGGCTTAATCGTCGCTGGTGTTCATCCAAGCCCGGTGGGGATTGCTGATGTGATCATGACGACTACTCACAAAACTCTCCGCGGCCCGCGCGGCGCGATCCTGATGACAAATGATCCCGAAATTGCCAAGAAAATCGACAAGGCAGTATTCCCTGGATTGCAAGGGGGGCCGCATGACAACACTACGGCGGCAATTGCCGTTTGCCTGAAAGAGGCTTCAAGCACAGCTTTTAAAAAGTATGGGCGACAGATTGTTAAGAATGCGAGGGCCCTGGCGGAATCACTATCAGAAAACGGATTACGTTTAGTAAGCGGCGGAACCGATACCCACCTGGTTTTAATTGATCTTGGAGCAGATGGACCAACTGGGAAAGATGTCCAGCTAGCTTTGGAAAACGTGGGAATCATCGTCAACAAAAACACTGTTCCTCGAGAGACTCGAAAGCCCTTTGTTGCTAGCGGGATTCGTCTTGGAACCCCGGCGGTAACGGCTCGAGGGATGAAGGAAAAAGAAATGAAACGAATTGGCGAGCTTATCACGTTTGCGGTGAAAAACCTAAATGATGAAAAAGCTTACAACAAAGTTGCTGCTGAGGTCAAAAACCTCTCCGCTAAATTCCCCGTACCCTAAATCTAGTGAAGTTGACATCTGCAGCTAGATTTGAAATCATTAAATTAATGCTCATTGAAACTTACCCGCAGGAGACAGAAAGATTAAAAAGACACGAGGGATTTTTTGAGTGGATCACTTGGGTAGTGCTCGTAGCAAGTTACTTACTAACCTATTTACCGCTCGGGGTACCGGTTTATCGGTTGGGTATAAATCTTCTATTTGCTTCGGTTGCTCTAACTACCCTACTTGCTTATAGAGCGTCGCCTTCCGAAAAACAAACTGGGTCTTTACGCTACTCTTTTACACAAAAGAGCTTTTTGGTCAGCTTATCTAATCACGTATTTGCTAGCATCGCGATTTTTTTCACTGGTGGAATAAACAGTCCCCTCTGGTTTATCTACATTGTAGCTCTGATTGGTGATACTGTGTACCTGCCGGCTTGGGCAGTAGTTGTAGAAGGCGGCGAGGCGATAGCTTTGTATTTGCTGACTGTGGGGATCTTAACTCCTTATTTTTTTGGGACCGCTTTTCCTAGCATAGCGCAGATGACAATAGTACCCGTGGCAGCTTTGCTCTCTGTCATTTTAGCCTACGTAGTGGCAAGGGACTTTAATCAACAATTGGAAGAACATAGACTTCTTGCCAAGCGGCTAAAAGAGCGGGCAATTGAGGCGATTGGTGAAAGAAATAAACTAAATACAGTTGTGGCTTCTGTGGTTGATGGGATATTTATTTTAGACAAAGAAAGACGGTTCACCTTTGTTAACAAGGCAGCTTTGGAAATACTACAGCTTGCAAAGGAAGATCTGATCGATAGACGCTTTGATGAAGTAATAACAGCAATTGACACCCAATCCAATGAGCAAGTTAAAGAAGTTCAAATCTGCCCGTCAGAAGTTGTTAAAGAGGATAAGTTATTATTCGGACCGAAAGAACTTAGAGTCAAGATTCACACTAACAAAGATGTTTGGATTCGGTTGGTCTCAAGCGGAATAAAGGAAGGCAGCGACGTGGATATTGGGTGTATTTGCACATTTCAGGATGCGAGTAAAGAAAAAGAACTGGAAGAGATGAAACTTGATTTTGTCGCTATGGCAGCGCACGAGCTTCGCACCCCATTAACTGCCGTACGTGGTTATCTCTCAATTTTAATGGAGGAAATGGAAAATAAACTTAGTCCGGAGGAGCAAGGATGGGTCAAAAAGGCATTTGTCTCAAGCGGTAATCTAGCAGCACTAG
>DASVHF010000027.1:0-12259 GCA_036382695.1 Candidatus Nanoarchaeia archaeon
TTTTCGCCAAAACTTCTATTTTTTGCAAGTAAGGAGTGAGATCTGAGCCGATAGGGATCGCAAGATCCAAAATAGACAAATTACCTCCGACTTCTTCCAAATTTGCCTTCGCCCTTTTTAGATTAGCCAGTTTTGTTTCCAAGGTGGCTTTTGTAACACGGGCATCGGAAATCTCTTTATTTAATTTGGTAACATGTTTGACCGCAGGGTAGATTAAGATAATCAAAACAATTAATAATATGAGGGTTGCTAAAACCCCAAAGTAGCTTTTTTTCACCGGATCCCCAGCGTCTAATTGGATGGTTTGTTTAGCGAGTTGCTTGACTAACGGCACTGCCGGCCTCCTCCTCAAAACTAGCCTGGTTAATTATTGCTGTGGCTGAAAAAGTGAAGTGATCACTCTTTTCTGAAGGATGGTTTAACTCACTTATGTCAAGACCAACAAGCTTATCCGATGTTGAAAACGTACTTATCAAGGTTTGGAGCTGTTTAGGTGAGTCGAAAGAGCCAGAAAAGGAAAGCTCTTTGTCTTCGATTTTCAGAGTATCGAGGGTCATTCCTTTGGGTAAAAGCTGCAAAAATTCAGCGACAACGACGTTGTTTAAGAAGTGAGAGTCCCTCCGCTTCTTTATTTCGTTGATTCTCCCTTGGACAAAACGAAATTCTTGTTCAAAATCACTCTGGGCGGATATTTGTTTGCCCATCGTTTGAATCTCTCCCTTCAAACCCTGTTTATCGGCGGAAAGTTTAATACTGAGAGCAAAAATAGCGATAGCAACAATTTCAGTGAAAATGATTAAATAACGGCCGATTGTCAGAGCCCAGTGAGTAGCAGTACGAGCTGCACCCAAAGGCCTCTCACCTGGCATAAGATTTATATTTATTTCTGGAGTATCTTGTTGAGCAGGTTTAGCCATGTTATGTTCTTTGTGTTTAGTATATCAAGTTTTTACGGTGCTTGGCTAGGGCTTAAGTATCACCTTTCCTTTTTTTGCTGCCAGTGTTTCTAGGCTGCTTACGAGCGCCCGTTGAAGTTTTTGAAAGAAGAGCTGCGAGCCGTCGTTTTTTTCTATCAGCACGTCCTTTAGGTATGACGTTTTTTTTCGCTGCTACATCCAAAATAGAATAAGCCTTGTTTAAAGTTTCTCTTGAAGGCCGGGCGGAAAAACTTTTTAAAGTTGATTTAAGCCGCGTCTTTACTCTTTGATTGGCTACTTTTTTACGAAGGTCGGCGCGTAACCTCTTTTTTGCGCTTTTTATTACTGGCATAAGGGCAAATGATAACAAACTATTGGCACAGATTCAAGTTACTGTTATTATTTAGAAAACATGGTCAGACGATTTTTCAAAAATAGCACTGCAATCTTCTTTAGGCGCCAAACAACAATTATCTCCGCGGCGACAATAATGATGTTTTTGGTGCTTGCATCTAGTATCCTTGGCTTAGTTAGAAATAGGTTTTTGGCTCACTTCTTTCCTATCGAAACCTTGGATGCTTACGCGGCTTCGTTTGTATTACCCGATCTTATTTCAAGTATCTTGATTACTGGCGCTCTGTCGGTAGCTTTTATACCCGTATTCACGACTTATTTAAATAAAAACAGCGAAAAAGAAAGTTGGCGTATGGCTTCCTCAGTTTTAAATATCGCACTTCTTTTTTATATTGCGGCCGCCTTGATAGTATACGTACTTGCTAAACCAATCACAGAAAAACTGATTGTTCCTGGTTTTAGTCCTGATAAAATTGCTTTAACTACAAGGTTAACTACCGCAATTTTGCTTGCTCAGGCACCTTTGATTATTGGGAGTTTTTTCACATCTGTCTTGCAAAGTTACCACCGCTTTATCGTTCCCGCCATAGCACCTGTGCTGTACAATGTTGGAATTATAATCGGTATTTTATGGATAAGGCCTTTTGCGGGTTTGATGGGAGTTGCTTGGGGTGTAGTTATCGGGGCTTTTTTCCACATGCTGATCCAATTTTTATTGGCTAGGAAATTTGGTTTTAAGTATAAATTTGAATTTAAATTTAACGACCCCGGCGTATTAAAAATCATAAAACTCTCTTTCCCTCGTGCTGTTGGAGTAGGATTAGCTAGAATTGAATGGTGGATAAGTATTTTCATATCCTCACTATTGATTAACGGTTCAACTGGGGTACTACGATTTGCAGCCGATATTCACACTTTTCCGGTGAGTATATTTGGTGTTACATTTGCGATGGCTGCGCTACCGAGCCTCTCAGCATCTTGGGCGGCGGAGAAAACGGAAGATTTTAAGGCAACTTTCTTGCCAACTTTTCAGCAGGTTCTTTATTTAACTGTCCCTCTTAGCGTTTTATTTATTGTATTGCGTATTCCTGTGGTAAGAATTATGTACGGTAGTGGTTTCTTTGGTTGGTCTTCAACGGTTGCAACAGCTGTAACCATGTCTTATTTTGCCATTGGGATTTTTGCCCAAAGTGGGTTTTTACTTTTAGTACGTGCTTTTTATGCTCTTCACGATGCCGCAACACCTCTTAAAGTAGCTTTTGGATCGTTGCTTTTCCATGGCGTAGTAAGTGTTTCATTAATAGTTCTATTTGCTAAAAACGCCCCCATACCAGCGGCATTTTTGGGATTAGCGACATCATTTACTGGTATTTTCAGTTTTATCCTTCTACTTTATTTATTAAATAAGAAACTTGGTGGTTTTGATAAGAAGAAACTTTTTATCCCTGCAGCAAAAACATTTTCGTCGGCGATTTTAATGGGTGTATTGTTATACATTCCTTTGCATATAAAGATCAAAGGCATTTACGTTATAGATCATATTATCGATACCACGCGCGCGTTTAATTTGTTGGTTTTAACTGGCGCAGCGTTTATTTTTGGTTTGGCTATTTATGTATGGTTGACTTGGTGGTTGCGAAGCGAAGAACTAAAAAGCTTCACCCGTCTGATACCCGATGTTCGTAAACTTCAAAAGTTTCTCGTTTTTGAAGAGAAAATTGATTCACCTACCCCCGGAACTTCATGAAGAACATCCGTAATTTCTCGATCATCGCTCACATTGATCACGGCAAATCAACCTTAGCCGACCGTCTTCTTGAAATTACGTCAACGGTCACGAAAGAGAAAATGACCCCTCAGTATCTTGATCAACTAGAACTTGAGAGGGAAAGAGGAATTACTATAAAGTTAGCGCCAGTAACCATGCGGTATAAAATCCAAGATCCGAAATCAGAATTTCAAAACGGTTCGACACACTCACTGTCCCGAGTTTCGTCGAGGGACAAATCACAAAATCAAAATCCTCATGATAAAAATAAATTCGAACTTCGTACTTTGGATTTCGAAATTGAAGACTTAGGGTTCATTCTAAATCTGATCGATACCCCAGGACATGTAGATTTTTCATACGAAGTAAGCCGTTCTTTAGCTGCGGTTGAAGGAGCTATCTTGTTGGTTGATGCGACTAAGGGGGTGGAAGCACAGACTCTGAGCAATTTTATTTTAGCAAAAGATCAAAACCTAAAAATAATTCCTGCGATTAACAAAATAGATTTACCGAATATTCAGATTGAGGAGGTAGAAAAACAGCTGATTAACAGTCTTGGGTTTGGAAAAGACGAGATTTTTAGAGTAAGTGCTAAAACCGGACAAGGCGTTCGCGAATTATTAGCTGGTTTAATTGAAAGGATTCCAGGACCAGTCAGGGATGAGAAAAAACCACTCAGAGCATTGGTTTTTGATTCTTTCTACGACCAGTTTAAGGGGGTGGTAGCATACGTGCGAGTTTTTGATGGGAAAGTGAAAGAAGCGGCTAAAATTAAATTTCTAGGCACCGGTCAAGAATCTGAAGTGGTTAGCGTTGGATATTTTTCGCCAGAATTAAAAGAAAAAGACTCTCTAACAGCTGGGGAAATTGGTTGGATTGCTACTGGACTGAAAGAAGTTAGTAAGGTGAGAGTTGGCGATACACTTTCTCTGTCTGGAGAAGAGGTTGAACCACTTACTGGTTACAAAGAAAGTAAGCCAATGGTATTTGCTGGGCTTTTTCCTGTCGAAAGGAGCGATTTCAAATTATTAAAAGACTCTTTAGAAAAATTAAAGCTTAACGATGCGTCACTAAGCTACGAAATGGACAGCTCACCAGCATTAGGATTTGGTGTACGGGCTGGATTTTTAGGAATGCTTCATATGGAAATAGTGCAAGAAAGGTTAGAAAGAGAATTTGGGCTGGAATTAATCATTTCTTCGCCAACTGTTCGTTACAAAATTGGCAAAACAAGCGGGGAAGAGCTGGTTGTATCAAACCCCAGTAAACTGCCAAAACAGACAGAAATCAAGGAAATTATGGAGCCGTGGGTAAAAGGGAGTATTATAAGTACAAAAGATTTTACCGGTTCGGTTTTGGAATTAGTTAATTCCCGAAAAGCAAAAGTTAATAATATTGAATATTTTGGTGAAAAGAGCAAAATTTCTTGCGAGCTGCCTTTGAGTGAAATTGTTTCGGATTTTTACGATAAACTAAAAACCGTCTCTAGCGGGTTTGCTAGTTTTGACTATGAACTAGCCGATTTTCGGCCAATTGACGCGGTGAAACTTGAAATTTTAGTCGCTAAAGAACCAGTTGATGCTCTTAGCCAAATAATTCCGAAAGAAAAAGCTTTCCGCGTAGGCAAAGCCTTGGTCCAGAAACTAAAAGAAGCGATTCCACGCCAACAGTTTGAAGTTTCCTTGCAAGCTGCGATCAACGGCAAGATAATTGCCGCCGAACGGATTCCAGCCTTTCGCAAAGACGTCACCGCCAAACTTTATGGTGGGGATAGAACGAGGAAGGATAAATTACTTCAGAAGCAAAAGAAGGGGAAGAAAAGAATGAAAAGGGTCGGTAAAGTTGATATACCTCAAGAAGCATTCTTGAGTGTTCTGAAAATTTAGATCAGTTCGTTTTCTTGCCCGTTCTAGTGAAATAAATTGTCAGTGAGATCATAACTGCAATTGAAATAACTAAGGCAGGGATAATAATGCCAAGACTAAATGTCTCTGGTTGGTAAAGAGTGGGAAATAAAAAACGCAGACCGAACCCCACCAGATTTATGGTAATAAAACCAGCCCCCAGCACGAGAACTACTTGAAATAGAAGATTCATGGCACCCTTAAAGTTTAGTTGATACCCCCTCTCTTGACAAGCATTAGCACTCGTGCTAAATTGTTGCTACTCTAATTTAAGTTCAAATTAGAGTGATTGGACAGTCCTACTTTTCCCGATTTGATCGGGATTCGCGGGGCAAGCAGGTTGTACTATGGCTGAACTTTCCGAAAGAAAAAGAGAACTGCTAAAAGCAATCATTGATGAGTACATTTCAACTGCCGAGCCGGTTGGTAGTGAGGCTATTGTCAAAAAGCACTCTCTTGGTGTTTCTCCAGCTACAGTCCGCAATGAAATGGTTGCCTTAACCCGTGAGGGGTTTCTTTTCCAACCCCACACCAGTGCTGGTCGTACACCAACACCCATGGGCCTAAAATTTTACATAAATGAATTAATGAAGGAGCAGGCCGTTCCTGTGAAAGATGAAGTAGAAATTAAAGAAAACCTTTGGGATCATCGCTTCCATTTTCACCGACTGCTTAAGCAAGCTACGAAAGAGCTGTCAGAAAAAGCCGGTACTTTGGCGATTGTTAGTACAGAGGAGGGGGATATTTACCATTCTGGCGGTTACAATATTTTGGATATGCCAGAGTTTGTTGATATTGATCTGACAAAAACCCTTTTGATGCTGGCAGATCGAAACGAAATGTTAAACGAGGTTTTAGATAGAGCGGTTATAAATGAGCCAGTAGTGGTGCTTTTGGGTGATGAGCTTGGGAGTGAATATCTGGAGTATTGCGGTTTTGTATTAGCGCCCTTTGGTTCTGGCAAGAAAAACGCTGGAGTTATTGGTGTTCTTGGGCCAACGCGAATGGACTATCCACAAGTAGTTCCGACAGTTCGGTACTTTGGCGATCTTCTCACTGAGCTAGTTGGCACCTGGTAAATAAAACTAGCGGTTCACAAGACGTATTTTCAAATAGATTTTAAATTATGGCTAGAAGAGTAAGAAAAGAAGCGGACAAAATCCAAGACTTAGAACACCAACTCAAACGTGCTTTAGCTGATTATGCCAACCTGCAGAGAAGAGTCGAAGAAGATAAGAATCAAATAATTAATTTTGCCAAGAGCATACTTATAACAAAGTTTCTGCAGGCCTTAGATACGCTTGAGGCTGCTGCTAATCTTGCGGACCGGCAGGATTCGGGTACGAATAAGCAGGGGTTGGAATTAGCAGTAAATCAGTTTCAAAAAGTTTTGAGGGAAGAAGGAGTCGAAGAAATTAAAACAGATGGTAGATTTGACCCGTTTATTCATGAGGCAGTTGAGGTAACCGTCGGTAAAACTGATAATAAAATTACCCAGGTTCTGCATAAAGGCTATAAGATCGGAAACAAAGTTCTGCGGCCTGCAAAGGTCAAAGTAGAAAAGAAAAGCACAAGTTAAAAAATAGAGGAAATAAAAAACATGATCCGGATCCTTTCACTTTTGTGGACATTGGTAATCGCCTTGATAGTGACTGGGATAAGCTTCTTTTATATCAGAGGCGAAGCTAGAGGATTTCCTTTTACTTTTTCGAAAGGGACGGCTAATCAAATTAGTATAAACGGTCTTGAAATAAATATCTGGTCGGTTATTTTGGATGTTATTTTTTGGTGGTTGATATTTAGCATACTTTGGATAGTTTTGAAAAATTATATTTTTGAATCTGAATAGGAAATAACAAGGAGGATTAAAGCATGTCAAAAATCATTGGTATAGATCTTGGGACAACAAACTCAGCTGTTGCGGTGGTAGAAGGCGGCCAACCGAAAATAATTCATAGCGCCGAGGGGGAAAATATTATTCCGTCTGTTGTCGACCCGGCAAAAAGAATTGCCGGGAGAGTGGCAAAAAGACAGCAAATTGTTAATCCAAAACAAACAATCTTCTCAATCAAAAGATTGATGGGCCGCAGGTTTAAAGACGCCTTGGTCCAAGAAGATATTAAATGGCTTCCTTACGAAATTAAAGAAGGAAAAGACGGAGTGGCAGTAGTTGAGGTTGATGGGAAGGAGTACACTCCCCAAGAAATCTCAGCACAGGTTCTCCAAAAAATAAAAACTGATGCCGAAAGTTATCTTGGCGAAAAAGTGGCCGAAGCGGTGATTACTGTCCCAGCTTATTTTGATGATTCACAACGCCAAGCCACAAAGCAAGCTGGGGAAATTGCCGGTTTTGAGGTTAAGCGAATTATTAACGAGCCAACGGCTGCATCTCTAGCTTATGGTTTGGACAAAGAAAAAGCCCATACCATCGCGGTATACGATCTTGGTGGGGGGACTTTTGATATTACTATTTTGGAGCTAGGTGAGGGGGTTTTCGAGGTGAAATCCACAGCTGGTGATACCCACCTTGGGGGAGATGATTTTGATCAAAAAATAATTGATTATCTAGCTACCGAATTTAAAAAAGAGCAAGGTGTAGATCTGACCAAAGACAAACAAGCTTTGCAGAGACTGCGCGATGCAGCCGAGAAAGCAAAGATTGAACTTTCCTCAACGACAGAGACCGAAATTAACATACCGTATATTACTGCTGACTCTTCAGGACCAAAACATCTAGTGATGAAATTAACCCGCGCAAAATTAGAAGGATTGGTTGCCAATTTGATTGAGAAAAGCTTTGAGGCAGTAGGCCAAGTTTTGAAAGACGCAAAGATTGAAGCTAGCAAAGTTGACGAGGTAGTCTTGGTTGGTGGACAAACTAGAATGCCAGCGGTCCAAGAAAAAGTCAAAAGCTTTTTTGGCAAAGAAGCCCACAAAGGAATTAATCCTGATGAAGTAGTGGCAGTTGGCGCAGCGATTCAAGGCGCGGTTTTGGCCGGAGAAATGAAAGAAGTTGTCCTGCTTGATGTTACCCCACTTTCTCTTGGAGTTGAAACTCTTGGTCGGGTGATGACCATGTTAATTGCCAGAAACACTACAGTTCCAACAAGCAAAAGTGAAATCTTTTCGACTGCAGCTGATAATCAAACCAGCGTTGAGATTCACGTCTTGCAAGGGGAGCGTCCAATGGCGGCAGATAATAAATCCCTTGGCCGTTTTATTCTTGATGGAGTTCCACCCGCGCCCCGTGGTGTTCCGCAGGTCGAAGTAACTTTTGATATTGACGCTAACGGAATTCTTAACGTGACCGCGAAAGAAAAGACAACCGGGAAAGAGCAATCGATAAAAATTACTGGTTCAACCGGTCTTTCAAAGGATGAGGTTGACCGGATGCAAAAAGAGGCCGAGAGCCACGGCGCTGAAGATCAAAAGAAGAAAGAGCTGATTGATGCTCGCAATGTTGCTGACAGTCTTGTTTACACCGCCGAAAAAGCGCTCAAAGACGCAGGCGAAAAAGTGCCAGAAGATGTGAAGCGCGAAGTAGAAGAAAAAGTAAAAGCGGCAAAAGAGGCAATTGCCGGCGAAGATTTGGAAGCGATCAAAAAAGCGACGGATGATCTTGGTCAAGCATTGCAAAAAGTTGGGCCGGCAATGGGCCAGACTCCTCCGGGATCTGACCGTACCGAAGCTGGAGCTCAAGAAGAAATTAAAGCCGAAGGTCCTGAGCAAGGTGAAGCAGAGTCGAAGGAAAAAGAGGACAAGCCAGTTGAGGGTGAAGTGGTAGATGAAGAGAAGAAGGAATAATATGTTTGATATTGATCAAAACAACATATCTATTGAAAGACTTCAAAACCAAGTTATTGAATTACGTGAATTTTGTGAGACACAATTCTGGCCCCCAATATATTGTCCTAAGGGATTTAAGTACTCGCTTAAGTCGCTTGGTACAGTTAGTGCGACAATATTCTCCAAATAACTCCTGAATCCTAAAAAGAAAAGAGGGCCTGGTTGTGTCGCTCTGTGATCCACTTTCTTTTTGAATTACATCACCAGCAAAAATTGCAGGGCAATTAAAATACTCTTAATTAAATAACGTGCTACAATTTAAGTTGTATGAGCGAGGAAGATTTGCCAACTCCTGAAGCAGTGGATTTTGATCGGGGAAAGGCTGAGAGTGATTTGGAATCAGCAGAAGGAGAAAATTTTGATAAACCACCATCGGGGAAAGCGTTTAAAAAAGATGAAGAAGATGATGGTGGAAAAAGTAATAAGAATGGTGATCAAGAGGCAGGTAGAGAAAAAATAAAATTAAGAGATGCGGAAAGAATTGAGGAAGTACGGGAAGAATTACAAAAAGCTAAGGAGTTACCAGAACAAGAAAGAAGGGAAAAAGCCGCCAACTATTTTGTAGACAGGAGGAGCAGGTATCTAAGAGGTATTGGAGAAGCAAAAGCTAAACTAGAGCAAAAAGAAAAGGAGAGAGCAGAGTGGGAGAGCAACTTACCTAGAAATCCAATCTTGAGGTCTTTAAAACGTCTAACGAAGGATTTTAGAGTTGTCGAGGCTGAGTACATACCAACTTGGCAAAATTCTATCAATGAAATGAACAGGATAATTTCAGATGCTTATCAAGGACAGTTTGAAAAAGCAGAAGAACTTTTGATGAGAGAAATTGAAAAAGAGATGAATTTATCTGATATGTCCTATATTGATGAATACGGTGCCGATTTTAGAACGTTTCATTATGAGCAAATAATGGAGAGGATAGAAGTAATGAAATTAATTAACCCCCAAAAAGCGGAGGAACTTGAGAAAAAAGTTAAGGGGGTTCGCCATACGCAGATTCCACCGTGGGAGAGTCCATAGTCTCTTAGTATAATTATCTCGGTGGGTTGATTTTCTGCGACAATAAAACCCCTTCTACTCTCAATATAACATTCCCCGTAACTAAATTCGTTCGCGAAAACGAGAAAGTAATTTAAGTATTCTCGAATGCTGTCTAACCGCCACTACTAGACTTTGGTAGGTTGGTGAATTAACCACCAGCGAAAATTGCAGGGCAAGTAAACGCTTTGCTTAACCAGAAAATTTTTAAAGTATCTTCCCAAGCTGGGCGATTGTGTGTTGACAGACTTCATAATGATGTATAATGTATAGTGTATATGAAAAGAAAGCAAATTTACCTTACTGAAACATTGAACAGAGAAATTTCCGCGATTGCAAAAAAAGAGGACAAGCCACAGTCTGTTGTGATCAGAGAGTTGTTAGAGTCTGAATTGAATAGTAAATCCACGGAAACCTCTGGAGACGTCTTGCTTAGGATAGCGGCAAAAGCTACAGTTGGCCCAGGAGATCTCTCCACTAATATAGATTCTTATTTATACGGTGATAAATCCCCTAATTATGGAAAAAGAACTGTTCGTAGACGCTGATGCGTTTGTAGCGCTGGTTGATTCTAATGATTCCAATCATAAACTAGCAGTAGAGGTTAGTGCTGCGGTAAGCAACGCCGCTTTAGGGTTAGTTACATCAGAACCTGCGTTTGGGGAGGCTGTTACTGTTATTAGTCAAAATGTCAGCCATGCGGCTGCGATAGATTTCGCAAACGAGATTTTGAACAGTAAGATTGAAATTGTTGAGGTTAATCCCAAATTAAGAAGAAAAGCATTTGATATATTCAAAGAACAGACAACTAAAAACGCAAGATTTACTGATTCCGTCAATATAGCAATAATGCAAGAAAGAGGACTAAATGAAATATTTAGTTTTGACAAGGATTATAAAAAGAATGGTTTTATAAGGATCAGAATAGACAAAAGGATTTAATTATTCCCCCTTATCGGTTTGCGCGTAAAAGTCAAGATAGTCCAAAGAGTTTTTACCTTTAAGTGGTAGACTTACAAGTCTTGCCAAGTGCTCACTAGCCCCTCGGCTAACTGTTACGTCATCAAAATCTTTAGCTATTTTCGAACCCGCTTTGATAGCATCATCTCTTGTTCTAATGCCGTCAACCAGTTCTTTATAAGTTATATAAAGCTCTTTGAGTGAGAAATCGCGGGTATTTTTTTCATAATTGTTTTCTTATCATATTTCGCTGGACCATCTACGATTTTTTAGTATAGCACATCAGCTATTAGCAAATACTTGAAGTTTCTGCTAAAATTACCCTCACTATAGCATTCTCCGTAACTAAATTAAACCGCTTCGCGTTTTGCGACCACTTTGTGGGCTACGTTCGCAAACTTGCGAAAGTAATTTAGGTACTCTCGAATGCTGCGCTCAAAGCTACGTCTACAACTATTAGCTTAAGCTAGAAATTCTAGGAGTTTTTAATGGCGAAACATGATTACTATGAAATATTAGGAGTGTCTAAGGCTGCATCAGCGGATGAAATAAAAAGTGCTTATCGGAAAAAAGCACGAGCGCACCATCCGGATGTGGACAAATCTGACGGGGCGGAAGCGCGTTTTAAAGAAATCAACGAAGCCTATCAGGTTTTGTCAGACCCTCAAAAAAGGGAGGCTTTTGATCGGTTTGGTCACGCCGCGTTTCAGACCGGTGGGGCTGGGGCGCCGAGCGGATTTAGTTATCAGTACGGTCCTGGTGTAGATTTTAATTTTGATTTCGGTGGTTTCCAAGATCCCTTTGAAATCTTCGAACAATTTTTTGGATTTAGGTCTCCTTTTGGCGGAACTGCGCGACGAGGGCCACGCAGTGGGGCAGCCCTTCATTATGAAATAATTATTCCGTTTGAGCAGGCTGCATTCGGAGTAGAGAAAAAAATTGAGCTTACGCGGACCGAGACTTGTCCCGAATGTGCTGGGGGCGGCGGTGAAAAAGGGACTAAAAAAACCACTTGTTCTACTTGTAGGGGAAACGGCCGGGTGCAGCAAGCAACGCAATCAATCTTTGGCAATATAATTACAGCTCGTACTTGCCCAACTTGTGGTGGTGAGGGTGAAGGGATTGAAAAAAAGTGTCGAAAATGCAAAGGTAGTGGCCGCGTCAAAGCTATTAATGAACAAAAAATCAGGATTCCGGCCGGGGTAGACGATGGCGATACGATTAGATTTAGAGGTCTTGGTGAAGCTGGAGAGCGCGGCGGTGGCTACGGTGATCTTTACCTTTCCATTCGTGTACTTCCCCACAAAGAATTCAAACGGCGCGGTTATGACACCTACTATGAACAGCCGATTTCATTTTCCCAAGCAGCACTTGGCGACGCCGTCGAGGTTCCTACGCTGGATGGTGGTGTCAAACTAAAGGTCCCTGAAGGTACACAAACAGGAACAGAATTTCGTTTGAAAGAAAGGGGA
>DASVHF010000028.1:0-5105 GCA_036382695.1 Candidatus Nanoarchaeia archaeon
TCCCATAAGTTCGCACTCGGTGAATAAACTCGCCATCCATTCCTTTCCCCCGGTCTTGTCGCAAGCGTCACGATAAAGTTTACGAAGTTCATTCATAAAATCGGCAAGAGTCAATACGCCCGCATAATTTCCCTCATTTTCAATAACAATCAGCCCGGACGAATGAGGAGACTTTTCCAGCATTTTCTTGATGCCTTCAAAGGCCTCCTTAAGGTTGGCATCCGCCTTTATTGTAGAAAAATCTGAGGTCATAACATCCTTGTTCGTTTTTTGAGGTTCCATTGGTATACCCCCATACCTGCAATTTACGCCTTATGGTTTGCTATTATAGTAACCTTTCGGGTGGGACTTCGTCAAAAGTAAATAACGCAAGATTTTCTTCAGTCCTTCCTGAACTCGGTCCTTCTGAAAACGGCCGTGGACGTCCCAGGGGACGCAGTTAAGTTTACTAAGTAAGTGCGGTTTGCTTTCCGACCAAACTCCCGCCCAAATATTCCTTCCTGTACTCGCTATTTTTCAAAATCTCGCCTCAATGCAACATTCCAAATGGTAATCAACGGGACGAATCCTGGGGCTTTGGTCTCTTTTTCATATCGAAGCCCTTTGGAGGGGAAACATCTTAGCAAGCTATCCGCACCGGTTGGAACTCAATCTATCGCCACTTCATTTGTTGCCCCCCTTAATTTATGACTGTTGGATTTCACCCCGTAATAGAAGCTTTCGTCGTAGTTAATCGTCCTTAGTTAAAAAATACTGTGTTGTTCCTACAAAAGTACACCATTCACTCTATTTGCTTGTCCAAATGCCAATGGTATCATTAGAAAATGAGAGGGGGAATTTTTCATCTCTGGGTAGAAAGGAGATGCCACGGCATCCGAATGTCCCTGCCCCCTAAATTATGACGTAACAGGTACGAGAGGATCGCTACAACAAACAAGGCATAAAGGAGGAAGCTATGAAGAAAAAGGGGAAACCTGCGAAGTGGATTCGGAAGTCAAGCACGTCATTATTAATTCTCATGCTGTTCACGATGGGGATGCTGGTTGCCTATACGGCGATTGCCAACGCTCAGCAGCCGACCCAGATGGCCGCGAAGACAGCCGCCAATCCCCCCCTGCTTGATCCCGCTGATACTGTCATACTCTTGCTCGACCACCAGAGCGGCCTGTTTCAGACCGTCAAGGACATCAGCGTGGCGGAATTGCGTACCAACACCGCGATCCTGGCAAAAGTAGCCAAGCTGATGAAGGTTCCCGTCATCACAACCGCATCCGAACCGAACGGTCCGAATGGCCCCTTAATGCCTGAGATCCATCGGTATGCGCCCCATGCGGTCTTCGTCCCACGGAAAGGTGAAATCAGCGCTTGGGACAACAAGGATTTCGTGGACGCCGTTCGCAAGACCGGCAGAAAAACATTAATCATGGCGGGCGTGTGGACAAGCGTTTGCGTTGCCTTCCCAGCGATCCAGGCGAAGGCGGACGGCTACAATGTTTACGCGGTTATTGATGCTTCAGGCGACCCGAGCGAGATGGCATCGAGAACGACGCTCGCTCGTCTGACGCAGGGCGGGATTATTCCGGTCAGCACGAATGCGGTGTTTTGTGAGCTGCAACGCACCTGGAATCGTCCGGATGCTGCAGAGTTCGGAGCCTTGTACGCAGACTACGCTCCGAACTATAAAGCCGCGATGGAGAGCTACCAAAGAGCACAGGAAGCCCTCAAGCGGGAAAAGAAGTAAAGGGTTCGTTCAGCGACCAAGAGAGGGCGCTCATCGCCGATTGTACGCTACCAAGTGCGGCCTGAACATCTACACGAACAAGTATGAGCGCAACCTCTCGCTTTCGGATACAATAGGTGAACTGCGCAGTCGGTTTTAGTTGTGAATCCCGGCCGCAATCCTTTCACAGATGGGGGACGTCCCTGGGGCCGTAGTCAAGTTTGGGGACGTCCCAGGGGACGCAGTTAAGTTTGTTAAGTAAGTGTGGTTTGTTTTCCGACCAAACTCCCGCCCAAATACTTCATCCTGTTATCGTGATTACTGAAAATTGCCAAATTATACAGGCTTTCAAAAGATAATTCTCACAAGGCTTTTTATTGATTGACTTGTTCAACATTATATGATATTTGTTTCATGAAAAATAACCGACCGGGATCACAGTTAATCTAACAACCTAACCCCTTACCTTTTGAGTGAATTATGAGGGGAAGAATCCAGAAGATCCCAATATGAAGCCTCTGGGGGGATTATGTCCTGCCAGAGGCCTTTCATCAGAAAATCATTAAGCTTAATCAATAACAAGACGCCACAGAGCAAAGGAGGGAAAGGACTATGAAGATTTTACTGAGTTGCTTAATCATTATTTTAATGGGCTTATCGGGTGCCGCCGTGCAAGCCAAAGACCACTTGGTTCTTTACGATCACTTCCATTCGGAATTCCTTGATGCAACAAAGTGGTCGGGAAGTCAAACAATATCTGGAGCTACGATTTTAGAATATGTTCGGGAGATTCGAGGAGGTCGCCTCCAACTGAGCAACCGTGCTTTTGGAAACCGCAGCTCAGACTCTGGGAGATCTATTGGAACTCTTCGGCTATGTTCTGCTGCTTTTCCCGGAGAATTTACAACCACAAGAGCTTCTGTCAAAGTTGAGGATGTTGAAGTTACGGGATGTCCCTCTAACTCAACCCCCACGTCAGCTTTTGCAGAATTATTGGGGTTTTTTTTCAATACCTTCGGGCCACCCTATAATGGTGTCCAAAACAATGTGCTTGGATTGGTCCAGATTAGGAGGTTATCGAATTCCACGGACAAACCATGTATCCTCGAAGTAATGGGCGGATTTGTTCACTGCACTGATCCAGATTGCCTTACTTGGGATGTCGCTAGTGTTAAGAAACTGGGTAATGTGAAGCTTAGAGAGTCGGTAACCATACAGGTAGAATGGGACCAGCACAATGAGGAATTTATTTTTAAGTTGGATAAGGAGCCACCACAATTTATTTCCTACTCATCTTATGGATGGACAATTTATCCCCCCTCATTTCGGCAGGCATGTCTACAAGCTAAAAATCAGATAGCCAATTGCACCGCGGAAAGGCAGATGGGTTTCGTGGATGCTGATTTTGATGGTGTTTTCATTAATGAAGGAGCAGTTCCTTAAAATATCTGAACCTTGATTCTTTGTCTACAATATGACTCCTTCACCATGTTTTGATTCTTCTTGTTGGGAAGGAGGCTTAAGAAAGCAGGATTAGCTCTCCAAGGCAGGGTCAGAAAAGGCAAGCCGATCGCTTAACGTGTTGAAGAAATTAGAAAAGGCCTTGAACCACAAAGGTTCCTGGCTTTTTCTTTTGAGAAAAAATCTTTGAAAGCTGAGAGACAGGTGCTCTGGCCGATTAATCAGCGGTTATCAACAGTTCCCCGCATTTTCGATGCAAAGGTGAGTCTATTTTCAACACGTTAAGCGATCGGCTCGTCAGAAAAGGCCCTGCCTTTTTTATACACATTTCAATCGATAATTGTTACCTTTCAGAGCTATCTTGGAGTGAAAATTAGTAGGTGCTATACGTAACATATTCTGCTTTTTCTTTTGGGGGGCCCAGGGGAGATGGGGGACGTCGAGGGGACTTAGTTAAGTTTGTTAAGTAAGTGCGGTTTGCCTTCCGACCAAACTCCCGCCCAAATACTCCTTCCTGAAAATTTCGCTTCCTAAATCTTCAAAAACGATGTATATTACAACCCAGAAGTGGGAATGGGAACTCACTTCAACCTCAAAGAATAATTCATTTTGAAATTAACTCGATTCTATATAATATTGTTTAAAACGGTCTTTTCTGGAAAAATAGCATGGAATTCGGATCTTTTTGAGCAGAAAAGAGCCTTCATAGGCTTTAAACTTAGGAAAATGTGAAATTAGCATAAAAAATATTGTTAACCTTAAAAGTGATGGGTATTTGCACACCTTATGTCTTGGCTACAAACTCAGTCAAAGGGGAAACATACAATGAAATCAATGTCAGCAGTTACGAGCATGTTGATCTGTTTTGCGGTGATCGGTATTTCAACTAAGGCCTTTGCAAAGTGCATGTCTTGGCATACCGAGTGTGTATATGATTGTATTGAGTATTACCCAAACGGTACGGATTGTAAGAAAAGTCATAAGCGTTGCTTCAGTGTGTGTGATGGCGACGATTTTGACGTTCATATTTCTGGGCCCACAGCCAAGTCGATGACTTCTACCGGCTTTCGCTATTCGAACTCGCGTCAAGTACTCGACGAGGAAAACATTTCTGTCAATGGCCAGTTGGCTCGCATAGTATCCTTTCGGATCAATGATCCAAGGTGGCTGGTTGTGCTCGAAACACCATTGATTTACGAAAATGAAAAAATTGACAATATTGAGGTTCAAGCTTTAGATGTGTCAGTAGAACAACTGATCGGTAAACGCGTAACAATTTCCGGTGCGATCAAATGGCAAGACGGGCGTATAGGAGGCAAGCAACCGATCCTGATAGCCAAGGATGTCGTTGAGTTTACAAAAGAGATAATAAAAAAAGCAAGTCCCAAGCCAAAGAATTAATCAATTTTTAACGTCCCAGGGTACGTAGTTAAGTTTGTTAAGTAAGTGCGGTTTGTTTTCCGACCAAACTCCCGCCCCAATACTCCTTCCTGAAAATCTCCTTCCCAAATCTTCAAAAACGATATATATTACAACGACAATTGAGCAACGGATAATTGTTGGAAGAATTGACTTTTTGGGATGCATTTTGAACCAAAAGAAAGGTTTTAGAGACATAAAAGAGCCTATTCCTCTAAAAAATATGGCTGCAACATAAAAAATAATGTTATTCCTGATCATTTGATCAGTAAAAAAGGTGGTTATATGAAAATTATTGGTATTAACGCCAGTCCAAGGAAAAATGCAAACACCCAGACATTAGTAGAATCCGCTCTGAATGGGTCAGCGGAAAAAGGTGCGGATACCCGTCTTGTTAATTTAAGAGAGTTAAATATTAATGGATGCACAGGATGTGGAAGATGCAAAAAGGATATCGGCAAATGTGTGCAGAAAGACGATCTGACAACATTACTTCAGGATATGA
>DASVHF010000029.1:0-6420 GCA_036382695.1 Candidatus Nanoarchaeia archaeon
GCCCAAAGTAAATCAGTCACGGTAGTCGCCAATACCACGCTCACCGTCAACTTTAGTTTAGTGAAAAGAAGGTAAGGAGCCTTTATGAAAAGATCAGTCGTTTTAACCATCATCTTCGGTCTCATCTTAATAGCGGCTGCCGCCGCTCTCGGCCTAATGATTAAAGAGAAAAGGGAAGGGGAGAAGGTTGCCGCCAAACCCACCCAAGCCCAAGTCGAAATCACCAAGGACGGTTTCAGCCCCGCCACGATCTCTGTCAACAAGGGAGCCACTATTACCTGGACCAATAAGGATACCGCTCCTCACTGGGTAGCCAGCGATCCTCACCCCACTCACACCGGCCTTGCCGGCTTTGACTCTGGAGAAAACACTAGTCAAGGGGAGACCTACTCGTTTACCTTCGAAAAGTCTGGCACCTTTACTTATCACGATGAGCCCAATCCGCTAAAATTCCAGGGGACTGTTATTGTCAAATAAATCTATAATTTGTATTTTACACAGAGAAAATTCAAAAATGTGAGTAAAGGTAAACAGGCGGGCCCTCTTACGTAAGGTAAGCGAACCCGCCGTTTTCTTGGGCTAGTCCCGTAGTTCTATGGAGAACAGGGTAGGATTTCGAAGTCCACGATCGGAACGGCACCACCGTCGAACCTGATCCTGTCCCACTCTCCATTGTGGGAGCGGACGGTGAACGTTGGAATGTCACCGTTGGTCAAGGTGACAATCTCGCCGTTCGGCCGCTCGTACTGCAAGTAGCAGGCCATCCCTTGCGGGAAAGTTACTTCTTGCGGCTGGGTGTTAGCCGAGGCAGCAGAAGCAGTGAAGATGCTGCCGAGCAACACCAACGCTGCGATTGTACTAATAAAAAGGTTTCTCACCGTTTCCTCCCATTAACTAGTGTCTGTCCGATGTAAGGGATTATATAATAACTATAGGTTGATGTCAACATAGAACTAGATTTAGTTTGGAAGTGCTCAAGAGCGAAGTGATTCAAGAACCGAGAGTAACTAGCGTAACTAAATATTGAGCATAACGAAAGTATTAGATACGAAGAGTGGTTAGGCAGCGCAGCGTCCGAGAGTAGTGAGAAATCTTGTATTTCGAAGTACGGAGGATGATATAATCCTCTCAAATGATCGCAATAATTGATTTTGGTAGCCAATATACCCATTTAATCAGTAGAAGACTTAGACAGCTTGGGACTCGGGCAGAAATTTTTCCGCCAGGAATGCGACTTTCCCAAATAGCATTTATAAAGGGTATTATTCTATCAGGTGGTCCTGCGTCAGTTTACGATAGAAAATCATTGAAGACTCCGGTATCAAACCTAAAAAACGATAAACCTATTCTAGGGATTTGCTACGGCCATCAATATCTAGCCAAATTTTTGGGTGGGGAGGTGGAAGTGGGGACTACTCACGAATATGGCCGGGAAACAATCGAAATTGCTAACTGTAGCCCACTTTTTGCCAGTTTAAATAAACACCAAAAGGTTTGGCTTTCCCATGGTGATCAGGTAACAAAATTACCGGCCGGCTTCAAAAAAATAGCTTCTTCCAAAAATTGCGAATTTGCCGCTTACGAAAACGGCCAGATCTTCGGTCTTCAGTTTCACCCCGAAGTAGTCCACACAGAGAACGGCATTAAAATTCTAGAAAATTTCATTGGGATTTGTAGCGAAGAGAGAAACTGGCAGTTAGAAAACCAGATTGCTAAAATTGTCGACGAAGTAAAAACAATAGTAGGAAAGGATAAAGTCTTAATTGCTGTATCTGGCGGCGTAGATTCGCTAGTTGCAGCTACGTTAATTCACAATGCAATTGGTAGACAACTGCATCCAGTCTTTGTTGATAGTGGATTGCTGAGAAAAAATGAAGCTGGCGAAGTAAGAGAATTGTTTAAACGGCTAAAGTTCTACAACTTCCATTTTGTAGACGCGAGCAAACTGTTTTTGGGCCGGTTAAAAGGTGTAGTCGATCCGGAGAAGAAACGCAGGCTAATCGGCAAAACCTTTATCGAAGTTTTTACCAAAGAAGGCGAGCGGTTGGGCAAAAAAGAGAAAATTCGCTTTTTAGCCCAAGGAACGATTTATCCAGACCGGATCGAATCTGCTGCCGCTTCGCAGCAGGCGGAAAAAATAAAATCGCACCATAATCTAATAATTCCCAAGGGGACAAAATTTAAGGTTATTGAGCCATTAGCCGAGTTTTATAAGGACGAAGTGCGGGAAATCGGGCAGGCTCTCGGCTTGCCGCTGGATCGGCTCTGGCGCCATCCTTTTCCCGGGCCAGGCTTGGCGGTGCGGATTTTGGGGGAAGTAACTAAGAAGCAGTTGGCGGTTTTGCGGGAAGCGGATGCAATTTTTATCGACGAACTTCAAAAATCCAGACTTTATGATCAGATCTGGCAGGCGTTTGCCGTTTTGCTGCCAGTGAAAAGTGTCGGCGTGATGGGAGATGCGCGCACTTACGAATACCTGGTTTCCCTGCGGGCGGTAACCAGTGTCGATGGAATGACGGCTGATTGGTTCAAAATGCCCCACGAAGTTTTAGAAAAAATTTCTTCGCGAATTGTTAATGAAGTGGCTGGCGTCAATCGAGTTGTCTACGACATCACCCAAAAACCCCCAGCGACGATTGAATATGAATAACATTTAGTTCCCACCCTTGGCAGCCTGGCAGCAATGAATAATTTGTTCACACCCCCGAGGTGTGAATACACCTGTGTGGTACAATAAGCGTATGATAACACCTGAAAACGCAGGAAAAGGAATAGAACCATTAAGAGGAAATAGTATAGTTTTTGATTGGGGGAATACCCTGGTATTTGATCCCTTCGATGCCCTATCACCAAAAGTATCAGAGCGTGCTGTCGTTATTGCTCGCGATTCATTTAATATTTCATTAAACGCAGAGGCCTTTTTACAAACTTGGAGCGAGGCAAACTCAAATTTGAACTTTCAATTTGCCTCTCATTTCTCACAAGAGGAACCGTGGATACAGGCAGGATTGAAAGGTGCGGGCGTCCCTGATGACGTCAGGGTTTTATTAGGACCCCAAATTCTTGCTGAGTATAGAAAGGGTTTTAAGGAGTTATTAGAGCAAGATACGGGAAAAACTGAATTAAGACAGACATTAGAAGAATTGCGTAACCGTGGCAAGCATTTAGCAGTTCTGTCAAACGATAGAAGCTTTACTCCGCGCGCAACTCTTACATGGTTAGGAATCGTTGACCTTTTCGATCACTTTTTAACATCCGAAGAAATCGGCTTTGAGAAGCCAGACCCAAGAGTTTTTGAAGTAGCATCGGAGCGTTTTAGCAGACCAATTTCAGATGTAATATACGTTGGCGATGATCCTATTAGGGATATTCAGTGTGCCCACAATGCTGGAGCAAAAGCAATTCTATATTTTCCGCCAGAACAATACAGATCGTCAAAAGGCTGGCGAGACTATTCACAATCTCCTGACAAAGAGGACCGCCGCGTAGAACGATTTGCTGATTTGTTGAAAGTAATTGCTTAATTTATTTTGATATATTAAAAACGGGTTCAGTTTTTTCTCGAAACCACTTTTTTTGTGGCGCAATCAGACAGTTGAAAGTGATTTCTAACTGAGTCTACTGGTTTGCGCCGTTAAATTTAAAAGTTCTTTAAAAATTTTTTTGCGTTCTTTTTTGGTCTCCGCAGGCGACAACGAGCTTATGTTAATAAGGCTCGAATTTCTTTAAGAACGTTCCTCCAATCCTAAGCAAATCTCAAAGAGGTTTTAGTGCGAAGCACGCAGGCCTCAAAGAGGTCTATTTAGGAGAAGAAACGACCTAGTAATAAGTCGTTTTTCTTTGATTAAAATTATTATATAATCAGTTCCATGAAATCTGACCTTCCCTTTTATATTGCGCTTGCCGCGGCGCCGGGAGTAGGACCGGTGAGGTTTAAGGTCCTCCTAAAACACTTCAAGAAAGCAGAAAACGTCTGGAAAGCAGATGAAAAAACGCTAGAAAAAATCCTCACGCCAGCCTTATTTAAACAGTTCGTTCAATTTAGAAAAAGTTTCGACATAGAAAGCTATTTTTATAAAATTGGCAAACTAAATATTAAAGTGATAACACTCGACGATGAAAATTATCCAAAGTTACTGAAAGAAATTCCAGATGCACCGCCGGTTTTGTATGTGAAAGGTGAGTTGCCGAGTGGGTTGGAATCGGAGTTGAAACCAAGAACCATTGCCGTAGTAGGGGCAAGGAAAATGACTTCTTATGGTAAGGAAGTAACCGAGATTTTGGTTCGAGATTTGGTTGCAGCCGGTTTTATAGTTGTTTCTGGACTAGCGCGTGGAGTTGATTCTTATTCCCATCGAGTGACTATCGGAAACGGTGGCAAAACAATCGCGGTGCTAGGTGGAGGAGTTGATGTGATCTATCCGCAAGAAAATGCAGCATTGGCCGCTGAAATTGCAGACGGGCACGGAGCTGTTATTAGTGAATTCCCAATTGGTATGCAGTCTATTCCGGGCAATTTCCCGGCCAGGAATAGGATTATTAGCGGACTTTCTCTTGGAGTGCTAGTGACAGAGGCGGGGGGAGAGAGTGGTTCTTTGATTACAGCTGGTTGTGCTGGTGAGCAGGGCAGAGAAGTTTTCGCTGTTGCCGGACCGATGTATTCAAAACTTGCCAAGGGCCCGGCACAACTTATTAAACAAGGCGCGAAATTGGTGATGAATGTCGAGGATATATTGGAAGAACTACAATTAGAGTTAGGTGTCAAGAGTCAAGTGTCAAGTGAGGTAAAAGCTGATTCGGCTGAAGAGCAAATAATTCTCGATTTAATAATAGACGGGCCGGTTCATATTGATGAAATCACGCGAGTGTCAAAGCTACCAGCCTCAAAAGTAGGTTCCATCCTTTCCTTGATGGAAATAAAAGGTCTGGTCAAATCCCTCGGTTCCGGTTCGTATTTCCTCAACCGTTAATTTAAATCCAACCACATATTTATGGCTAAACCATCCTACACTACATCTTATAGTATTGACTTTTAGGGTATTTTCAGGTATAATTTTGCACAACAAGTTAATAGCCTAGGGCACCAATGCCTTAGAGGAAAGGGGCTGAGATGACCTTCATCTTCCCAGCGCTACAGTGGATATGCTGGATCGGGGCGATACTCGTCTTTCCAGGTACCGTGGCCGCGTATTACCTGTTCGAGTACGAGAGGGAGAAGGCCAAGCCGTGGCTGACACGGATGCTTTACCTCTCGTTGGGTCTCGCGGCGGCCGGGTTCTTCTTCGGCTCAATCGTAGTGGTTCCGGCCGGCCACCAGGGAATGCCGCTACGGCTAGGCGCCCCACAAGACCGAGTGCTCGGGATGGGTCCTGGTTGGCGGATCCCCGTGTTAGAGCGCGTCCAGCTCTACGACACGCGGGTCCAGAAGGTTCCCTATGAGGATCTGGATACCGCCTCGGCCGAATACCAGTCCGTGAAGGTCACTGGGGTGCTCAACTACCGCATCAACCCCGAAGCGATTCCGTGGTTGGTGCGCAACGTGGGTACACTGGGGCAGCTGGAGGACAAGACCCTCATACCGGCCTTGCACAACAACCTCAAGGCCCTGATGCCTAGCTACGAGATCCTGGCGGTTCTCGGCAACCGAAACCGTATAGGGCAGCAAGTGACCGACTTGATGGACCGTACCTTCGATCAGTACCGGACGGATGAAGGTCTGCGGGTGGTCTTCTTCACCGCCGAAGTGGAGGAGGAGAAGATACCCGAAGAATGCACTCTGGATCCATTCGTCCCGGCCATCGAGTTCATCCCGGAGGAGCTGGGGGACATCGGTCTGGAGGCGGGCTCCGAGCCTGAGGTCGAGGGAGAACCGCAGACTTCTCCGACACCAGTTCCTGACGAAGACGGAGAGACCGGCACTGCGCCTTCGGACATAGTGGTTGATGAGAGCCGCTGCATCCAGTCGGTGTTCTTGCAGAATATCGACTTCAGTCCCGACTTCAACGACGCGATTGAGGACAAGCAAGTTGCTCTTCAAGAAGCGCAGAGGGAGCTCTTCGTCCTGTCTCGAAGGCAAATCGAAGCAGATCAGTTGGAGGCTACCGCGGACGGCGAGAAGCGTGCGACCATCAAGAGGGCTGAGGGTATAGCTGCGGCGAACACGCAGATCGCGAACTCGCTGAGTGGCCCCTTGGGAGAAAGAGCCCTTCTCTTCCAGTGGATGCAGACTCTCGGGCCAACCATCAGGACGATGCTTCTCCCGGTGGGGGAAGGGATCATCATCGATCCGTCTCAGTTAATCGGTGAAGTGCCTTCGGAGGATGCAACCGGCGGCCAGTTAGGACCGTTCCAGCTGCCGGAGGCTACCATCCCGACGCCTACACCGAGCCCGACGCCTGAGCCCGTCGCCGAGGAAACGGG
>DASVHF010000030.1:0-19664 GCA_036382695.1 Candidatus Nanoarchaeia archaeon
GAGTTAGAAGAGGAAAGGCGTCTTGCTTATGTCGGAATCACTCGGGCAAAAGAGCAGCTTTATTTTACCTACGCTACCAATAGACTTTACTTTGGTCAAAGAAGCGACGGTGTGCCAAGTAGATTTCTCATGGAAATTCCACAGGAATTGATTACAACAATTAAGCTCTAAAATAGGATATTTTAACACCAATCGTCAACTTTACTCATATGTTTTTTGATAATAAAATCAGTGATAGATGTATAGAAGGCAGGCTGTCCCTGCTGCCAAGCAGGCCAATGTGAGTTTATTCCCAGCAATTGGGGGTTTATTTTTTCTTATCTTCGGCAGAATTCCCTACAAACTTTGGGGGTTGGTGGTTTTGTTTACTTGGGTTGTACTAATTGGAGCAACCAGCAACCAATTTACACCAGCCCTCAAAGAAAGTTTGTCCCGACTCGATCATCTCAGCTTACCCATCTCAATACAAACTATTCATTCGCCAGAAGCCAAAAAAGTAACTGAGGCCCAGCTGCTTGAGGCTGGAGGCTTGGTGAAGACGCCGCAAGGTGCTTTACCTTTTTCTAAAAAATTAACAGTCTTTTCCACATCTTATGATAAAAACTGCTCTGGTTGTAACCAGACAACAGCAGCTGGTTTACGGACTGGTTATGGTGTGATTGCGGTAGATCCAAATGTAATACCGCTTGGTAGCAGTGTATACATTCCCGGTTACGGAATAGCCGTGGCCGGAGATACTGGTGGTAGTATCAAAGGAAATCGAGTAGATTTAGGTTTTGATGATGTAAAGCATGGTTGGTGGTCTTCCCGCTTTGTCGAAATCTACATCTTAAGGTAAACTTGAAGTGTGGATATCAGACAAAGTGCTCTTTGGGGTAAATATTTAGAAGGGCTTGGTTGGCAATCAGAAGAGCTTTCTCCAGGTTATTTCGCCTTTGCCAGGAAAATCCCTTTTTTCGGCGCCGTAGCCAAAATACCACGCGCACCGCTTCCCATCCCATTCAAAGAGATTGAATCTTTTACCCAAAAACATAATGCCTTTTTATTAAAACTAGAACCAGTGGTCGAAACCAACGAAAAAAGAATTGAAAATATCCAGTCGCTATTAAAAACTAATGGTTTTTGGAAAGACCGTTGGTCTCTTTCTCCAACCCGAACAATAAAAATTGATTTGACTAAAAGTGAGGACGTGCTATTGAAAGAAATGGAAAAGGACACCCGCTATAGTGTTCGGCTAGCAATTCGCCGCGGGGTAGAAGTGAAAGAAACTAACGATTTTGAACAATTTAAAATTTTGTATTTTGCCACCGCCAAAAGAAAGGGGTTTTGGCCGGCAAGAAAAGAGGTAGAAACGCTCTGGAGAGTATTTTCCAAAGAAAAAGCCGCCTTTATCCTAACCGCTTTTTACCAAGATGAGCCTCTTGCCTCGACTATATTACTATCTAGTAATAGAATAGGTTACTACTATCATGCTGCTAGCTCAACCAAACACCGCGAGTTGATAGCGCCTTACTTTCTTTTGTGGCAAGCTATCAGATTTTTGAAGAAAAAAGGTTGCAAGATTCTTGATCTAGAAGGGATTTATGATCCCAGAAATCCAGTCACAAAACGCTGGAAGGGTTTTACACTTTTTAAACGCGGTTTTGGTGGACGAGAAGTAGAGTATATTGGATCTTTCGTTAAATATCCGCGGCTTTGGAGCAAACTTCTCTTTTTACCCGCAAGGTTTTTCTAACCAAAAAATAATAGCCAAGAATCTGGTCTTCCTTCGATAGACTCAGGATAAAGTAGTTTTCACCTCCTTTTCTATTCATCCCGAGCCCGTCGAGGGAGACCAGATTTCTGACTACTAAGAGAGTGCCGAGGGGGCGCGAGTCGTTGTTGTCGATCTATCGCACCTCCTCGGCTGCCTGTGGGGAACCGCTCCGCGACGGTTATTATTGTCGTCGCGATTTTGTTAGGGCCAAGTCATGCTACGGCCTCCTCGTTGTTCGGCTCCGGTTCTAGTACTCGGGTTCGACCTTTTCCCCCGTGTCCAACCGGCGCCGGTAGACGGCTGCGTGGTGCTGCTGCCGCTTGGTACACCCGGCTCCTCCAGGAAGGCTTAGCCTTTCCGAGGGGAGTTCGTCGTGCAGTTGGTAGTAGCGTGCAGCTTTCTCGGAGTCGCTCATCAACAAACCTCCTTTACCGAGCTATCTCC
Source organism: Candidatus Nanoarchaeia archaeon (assembly GCA_036382695.1). GTDB lineage: Bacteria > Patescibacteriota > Microgenomatia > Woykebacterales > RBG-16-39-9b > DASVHF01. The sequence goes on from DASVHF010000030.1 coordinate 2,201, forward strand.
GATTCCAAACAGGCAATCTGACTACCAAAGCGAATTTGATACCCAAATTGCCTGCGAGGAATAACCTCTAGTAATTAGATTTCAAGGTACAAAAATAGCATCCTTCGTAACTAAATAATTTCGCGTTTGCTCAATAATTTAGATACTCTCGGCTGCTGCGACCACTTCGTGGGCTAGCTCTCGCCCGCAAAGTGGGCAGAAATATTTACCTAAATTACAAACGTAAGTATACCATATTATTAACCTATAGTCAAGTATCGCTTCTCACTTTACTCCACAAAGCTGCTTTACTCTATTACACTAGTGTAATACGATTAGGGTGTGGTAAAACTTTCTAGCTACAAATTACTTCCAAAACTGAAGGAAAAATATATAAATGAGTTTTATGAGGCTATTTTTGAAAGCAGCGATCTAGAAGATCTTAAGGGCTTCGGAAATCACCTATTCACCCCCACAGAAATTGAGGCTTTTGCAAAAAGAATTGCGATCTTGAAACGTCTAAGAACAGGGCTTTCTTACTGGGAGATCAAAGACGAAGTAAAAGTAACCAACGCCACCATCACTAAAATGGCTAACATTTTGCAAAAAGCAAATCAAAAATTTGTTGAAACGTTCGATGATCTAATCAAGGAGGAGAACAAACAAGAACGGAGAAAGAAGGACAAATTATACGTAAAAGGAAGTAAACAACTCTATGCTAAAAGGCTGTCTAAATAACCATTAAGCGTCATTTCCTTTATTTAACTGTTACACTAGTGTAATGGTGTATAAACTTCAAACCTCCCTTCCTCAAAATACCTTAACTAACGGTGGACTAAAGAAAAAGGACAAATGCTGTTGTAGGCACAGTAGTAGCACGCAGGTACTCGGCCGAAGTATTTCGGATTAGCAACGAATTTATCTTTTTGCAAATTTTCCCGGATATTTTTGGTGATTTCTCTAATTTCTTTTTCGGTTTTTTCTAATATTTCCTTCGTTGGTTTATAACCACCAACAATTCCTGTCCCCAAATCATAGATGCCAACAAACTCCGGAGTCACTTTGTAATTTTTATAGTAAGCAAGGGCATAGACTTTTAACTGGATGCTCTCTTTGGCTGCTTTCTCAATTTCTTCTTTACTTCTCCCTTCAGTACTCTTGAAATCAACGATCCTTACCTTCTTACCTCTCACATCCACTCTATCGTATCTTCCTCTCACCAAAGCATCGCCAACAGGAAAACGAAATTCTTTCTCAATGTATGTTGGTTTTTCTCGTTTTACCCTCTCTCTTCGCCAAAAAGCTTCGATTACTTTTTTGCCTTCAACGAGTCTTCTTTCCTCGTGTTCTACGGACAAAAATCCCTCGCTGATCCAAGCATTAACGAAAGTTCCGAGTAATTTTTTTAAAGATAGTTTTTTGCCGTTTATTTTTGCGTTGTAGAAACTCGCAACAGCATCATGAAGTGCTGCTCCATAGACTACGGCGTGGTGACGCAAAATTGGCAAGCGCAATACATGAACATAGCGATATTTATACGCACAAGTTCGGTAGTCATCGATTGATCCTTGCGTCAGTCGAATAATTTTTTGATTTGCCTGGGGGAGTTTGTATTTATTTCTAACGGTTGGCGCCGCGTTTCTTTTGATTTTTTCAACGGCGCTTACGCGGCTAACTAGTGCGCTACTCACATTTTTATCCAGCGCTTCCAGAACAAAGGGTGAAACTTTTTTGATTCTTTTCCCCCCAACATCACGCGCCCAGGTAAAGAAAAGGACATCCATCGCCCGTGTCATCCCGACGTAAAAAAGTCGTCTTTCTTCTTGCATGTGAAAATCGCCAGACGGCAGGGTTTCTTTGATCAACACATCCGGAAGAGCAATCACGTCTCCCCTCTCACGCGTGGGAAATCTATCAGAGACTAAATTCGCCAGGAAAACGACCTTAAATTCAAGCCCCTTTGCCGAATGGACAGTCATGATATTGACTGCGTCCATATCCGGATCAAATTCGGCTTGCGCGGGGTCGTCACCAGCAGTTCGCATTACTTCAAGCCATTCAATAAAATTACGGACGCTTTCATTTTTTGCAAGGGAAGAAAACTCCCGAATTTTGTCAAAAAAGCGGGCGATATTTTGGATTTTTATCTCCGCTTCCACACCGCCTTCTTGCTCGAGTCTTAATAGATACCCAGATTTTTTCAAATATTCATATAAAACTCTTCCCACCGGCTCCTTTCTTGAAAGCCCTGTGATTTCCTGAAGATCGTCGGTTATTTTCTTAACAATCTCCTTGCCTTCTTTTGATATTTCAATCTCGTGCGTCTCTTCAATTTTTGAAAAAACCTGGTGAAGACTCTTGTTGCGTCTTTTTGCCCAATCGGCAAGTTTGATAGCGTCCTCAATCGGCAGCTGGTAAATCTCGCTGGAAGCAAGATTGTAAAGATTGAGACTATCGTCAAAATTTGAAATTGCCGTTAGTAGTGAAATTAAAAGTCGTACTTCTTCTTGGGCATAAAGACCCGAGCTGCCGACAAATTTGTGGGGAATCCCTTTCATGTTCAATGCGTGCAAAAAAGGATCGGCATGGGCATTGGCACGGGTAAGGATAGCAATGTCCTTAAATTGTAGCTTTTTGCCGTGTTTTGCATTTCCCTTTGTTAATTTGGCAATTTTGCTAGCAACGAGATCGGCTTCTTCGCTGAGAGTCTTAGCAAAGATTTCTTTTGGCGGACCCCCTCCGTCAGTTGACGAATCTTTCCTCACTGCAACTAATTTTTTATTCACGTTTTCTTTCACTTCAAGACGATCTGGGTCATTGTGACGAATCAATCGGTACGCCGAGTCAAGAATTGCTTGGCCGGAGCGGAAATTTTCTAGCAAAGTAACAATCTTTGCTTTCGGATAAGTTTTTTTAAATTCCAAGACATTGCTGATTGCTGCTCCCCTGAATCGGTAAATACTTTGATCATCATCAGCAACCACGCAAACATTGTTTTTTGGCTTTGCCAGAAGTTTTACTAGTTCATTTTGTGCCCAATTTGTATCTTGGAACTCATCAACCAAAATGTATTTAAATTGCTGACGGTATTTTTTCAAAATCCGGGGTTTCTCGCGCAAAAGTCGCAGCGTAAGAACCACTTGATCACCAAAATCAACTAGACCTGCTTTTGCTTTTAGGTCTTCGTATTTTTCGTAGACGCTAGCTAGTTCTTCCTGCCTTTTTATTTCCGACTCCCAGTCTTTCTTCGTCATTTCTAGCTTTCTCGGAGAAGTTTTTCTCAATTTCGATACATACTTTTTATAATCGCTTGGTTTAATATCTTCATCTTTGCACCGACTAATAAACTGCAAGATCGCCTCGATAAATTTTGTCGGATTCCCGAGCGGTCGGTAGTAAGAGAGGTCAAAAGCAAAAAGGTTTTGTTGGAAGAAAAGTATCTGGGTGGGACGAGTGAGAACTCTGAAGTCCGGCGGCAACCCTAGATCGATTGCGTTTTCTTGCAAAACTCGGTTACCAAAGGAATGAAAGGTGGAAATCCAAGTATCAATGTAGCCGTAGGGAACAAGGATATCGACTCTTTCTTCCATTTCCCCAGCGGCTTTTTCAGTAAAAGTGAGAGCTAAAATTTCGCTTGGTTTAGCTAGTTTTTGTTCGATGAGATAGGCGATTCGGCGAGTAATTACAGTCGTCTTCCCAGTCCCAGCTCCCGCAATAATCAAAAGTGGCCCAGCTGTCGTGGTAACAGCCAATCGTTGCTCTTTATTCAAACCCTCCAAAACCTTACTCATTGTCCAAACATTTTAGCATAAAATTTTATAGGACAAATGAGAAACCGCTTGCCGCAAGGACAAGCGGTTCGACTGTCTCTGCTCCTCCAGGACTACCTTAAGCCTGCTTGCTCACGTATGAGGTGTACCGCGCGACGAGCCACCACGAGTAAATAGACGCCACACATTACCAGTGTGACTGAGACGAGAAATGGTATGAAGGGTTTTTGGCCGATCACCGCCCTAAATGTCTCTATGGCCCCGATGAATACCGCGACGAAGGATATCGCAGCTATACACGCCAACACCACCAGAGAAAATGTTTGGCGTGAGTTCAGCGACCTTGGGACATAAACCTCCCCGTCGTCTGAATCATCTGGGAGGAAGCAGGTGCCACCTCCACCGATACGACGCGCATCGAGTCGGTCAGTTAGATTGCGTCTCATCACGACCTCCTTCTCTTTCGGCTAGATTCCTAAGACGACTCTCCGTTCCTTGCCCTCCTTGGGGAATGCTTTCCTATGAACCAGATGACAAAGTAGATCCAGTAGAGCAGCCAAGCGAAACCCCAGAAGACCTGCCATTTAGCCCTCTTGGGATGCAGCCACTTACCTGTCTCACGTTTTACCGCTATGGCTATCCCTATATGTGTCAGGATCGACCCCACAATCAGGACTAGCAGAATGACTGCTACTTCGATCGGTAGCCCATACATGACGACCTCCTTCTAGGTTTCTTCCGTGATCTCTTCTGCTTCTCCGATTGGCGATGGTTCAGGCTCTTCGAGAACCGGTGTTTCCGTTTTTCCTTTCAAACCACCAGCTGTATCGATCTTAGAGTGTAAAGAAATATAGCGGGAGTTGACAAGATCAGAAGTATTTTTGGTATCGTTGATATGTTTGGTGAGGACGCGGAGGGCCTCGCCAAATTTTTCGCTGTCGCCTTTTATTCCGCGCGGCGCCGCCAAGATGCTTCGGGCTCGCTCTTCAATTTTCTTGCCTTCAAAACTCATCAAAATCGCCCGCATGTAAGCATAAAAAGTGGAGGGGGAAACCGGTAAGACTCTTTTTTTGTGGGCGTAATCAGAAAGCTCCGGTATATTGCTCATAATCTCATAATAAACCGGTTCGCTCGGAATATACATCAGAGCATAATCGATCGTCCCTTCTTCCGGCAAAATGTATTTGCGGGCAATATCATCGATGTGTTTTTTTACATCGCGGATAAATTCTTTTTCGAAACCTTTCTTCTCCGCTTCTACTTCAGCCTTCATCATTTCTTTGAAATTTTCCATCGGGAATTTGGAATCAATGGGGATGATTCCAGCTTCTGTTTTAATCGCGGCGTCAACTATCTCGCCGCTGCGAAATCGATATTGAAGATGAAAACTTTCTTTTGGTAAAAACTGTCCGAGGAGTTCGCGCAAGACTTGTTCGCCGATATTGCCGCGAAGTTTTGGACTACGGAGAAATTCTTGGAACTCTTTTAGCGAGTGGCCAATCTCGGTCACTTCGCCTACCTGCTTTCCAACCGAACCGATTACTTTCGCCGCATTATCAAGCCGCTCATTAATCGCTTTATTCGTTGCTTCCAATCTTTGCTGCAAAGTCTCGGTGTTTTTATCGACGCTACTTCTCATCTCCCCCAGCCATTTCATTAAAATTTCGCTGGATTTATCTTTTTCTTTCTCTTCCCGCAAAGACTGCAGTTGGCGAAAGAAGAAAATAAAGCCGACGGCAATAATACCAATCAATATTAAAATCAAAGTCTCCTGATTCATAAAAGCTACCTAATCTTAACAAGAAATATTTTAGTTGTAAACCAAAGCGGTTGTGGCTAAAATGTTAGTTGGATGGTAGTTTTACTCGCTCTAACTTTTTTATTAGCTGCTGCTTCTTGGATATTCTCCGCTTATATTGTTTGGTACATCCCACCCAAAATAGATAACGCTCTCGTCATCTCCAATCTAGTTTATTTTTTTCTCTTTGGCACCTTAGCTTTAGCTCTCACAGCTAGTTTGGTTTTTTACTTGTTTGGCAGTTTTTTCCAACTAAAAATTCACGGTGTGGGTAGGGAGCCAACACTAAAAAGATTGTTTCTTAGATCTGCCAGACGTGGCTTTTTATTAGCCTTATTAATAAGTGCAACTATTGCTCTCAATGTTTTTAATCTTTTAAATTTACTAAACGCCGCTTTAGTAATCGGAATTATCCTTTTGGCGGAGATATACTTTTCTGGTAGATAACTATAGGATTTTAAATTTGGATGTTAATTAAAAATTTTGTAGGTAAGTTGCTATTTAGAGTTAAAATAGTAGGACCATGAACAAAGTTAAAAAATTCTTTGTGACAACCCCCATATATTATATAAACGACGTGCCTCATATTGGCCACGCCTATACTACCTTTGCTGCCGATATTTTAGCTGGATACCACAGACAGGTTGGTGATGATACCTTCTTTCTTACAGGTATAGATGAAAACTCTCAAAAAACTGTACTTGCAGCAGAGAACGCAAAAAAGGAAATCAAGGGATACACGGACGAGCTGGCCAAAAAATGGAAATCCACTTGGAAAAAACTGGGCATCTCCAACGATGATTTTATCCGAACTACACAGCCTCGGCATGTCAAAGTCGTTCAAGAAATTTTTAAAAAAATTGCTGATAATGGTGATCTTTACAAAGGAAAATATGAAGGTCTTTATTGCGTTGGTCACGAAGCTTTTTTGAAAGAAGACGATCTGGACGAAAAAGGCCTTTGCCCCGATCACCAAACTAAACCAGAAAAGATTGTTGAAGACAATTACTTCTTCCGCTTATCGAAGTATCAAGATGCGCTGGTCAAGCACTTCACGAAAAACCCTAAATTTGTTGAACCAAAGGAGCGCTACAACGAGATTTTTAATTTTATAAAGGGGGGTTTGCAGGATATCTCCGTCACCCGCGAAACCCAAAAATGGGGGATTCCAGCGCCAAATGATCCAAGGCAGGTGATTTATGTTTGGTTTGATGCTTTGATCAACTATATTTCGGCGGATCCGAGCAAATGGCCGGCTGATGTTCACATTATCGGTAAGGACATCCTGCGTTTCCACGCCGTCATTTGGCCGGCAATGTTGCTTTCAGCTGGACACCCACTGCCAAAGAAAATTTTTGCCCATGGATTCTTCACTGTTGATGGAGTGAAAATCTCCAAATCCCTTGGCAACGCTATTGATCCCCTAGCGATTTCCGAAAAATACGGCGTCGATGCTTTGCGCTACTTCCTTTTCAAAGAAATTCCTTTTGGCAACGACGGCGACTTTTCTTTCAAGCGCCTTGAGGAAGTTTACAACGCCGACCTCGCTAATGGTTTAGGCAATCTAGTCGCCCGCGTCGCCAAACTTTGCGAAAATTCAGGCGAGAGGTACACTATACATGAGGTGGGAAACCCCCTCGCCAATCCAACTGGGGACCGAGAAAAAAGGATTATTGAGTATTTAGAAAAATTATATTTTAAAGATGTGCTCGATTTGATTTGGCTTGAGGTAACCGAACTTGACCAAACTATTGATAAAGAGCAGCCCTGGGTTCTACTGAAGAAGAGTAAAAAAGATGCTCATTATTTGCTACAGCGACTGTTGCTACGGTTAGAAAAGGTTGGTAAATTAGTAGCCCCTTTCTTACCAGAAACTTCCGCCAAAATCGCCCAACAATTCACCGGCCCCAAAATAAAATCGGCCAAACCCCTTTTCCCGAGAATACAATGAAACTCATCGACACTCATGCTCACCTACAATTTAAAGCCTACGACCCGGACCGGGACGAGGTTGTGAAACGAAACTCGGAAGAGCTAGCGGCGGTGATAAATGTTGGAACAAATTTAGATACCAGCGAGAAAGCGGTTGGTTTGGTTGAAACGGTTCCCAATTTTTACGCCGCGGTTGGTCTCCACCCCCATCACGCTGACCAATGGAATAACAAAACTCTTTCGGAGCTGGAAACTTTAGCCAAAAATGAAAAGGTCGTGGCAATCGGCGAAGTTGGTTTGGATAAACACCACTACGAAGGCTACCCCAAACCAGATTTGGAATCTCAAGCTAAAATCCTCCATCAACAAATCGAGCTCGCCAAGAAATTAAAGCTTCCGGTAATTTTCCATTGCCGCGACGCGTATGATGAGCTTTTTGACCAAGTTAAAAAATATAGTAGCAAAATAATGGGTGTCGTCCATTGCTTCATGGGAAGCTGGGAACAGGCAAAGAAGTTCTTGGACTTTGGCTTCTACATTTCTTTTACTGGTAACATTACCTACAAGGGAAACGGTTATATACGCGAAATTGCTAAGAAAGTCCCGGAAGATAGAATACTAACCGAGACCGATGCTCCTTATCTTTCACCTCAAGAACGTCGTGGCATGAGAAACGAACCTGTCTATGTTAAAATGGTGGCAGCGCAAATTACTACTTGCAGAAATTGGAGTTTAGAAAAAACTACAGCTATCACTACCCAAAATGCGAAAAGTTTATTTAAAATTTAACTCATGAGCAGTACAAAAAACAGCAAAAATAATTTCCTAAGAAGAACCTTCGAGATCCTCCCAACCGTTCTTTCACTAGCACTTCTGTCTTCACCTTTTTGGGCATCTTTTTTATGGCCGTATGCAGTAGCTTATTTCATCATTTTCTTTGACATTTACTTCTTTTACCGAGCCGCTCTCCTTGGTATCAATTCGGTGAGGGGTTATTTCAAAATTAAAAAGATAAGCCGCCTAGATTGGTTTGGAAAAATTAAAAGCGAGTCTCTTGCGTGGCAAAAACTTCGCCACGTTGTCATAATCCCTACTTACAAAGAACCGAAAGAAATTTTAGAACGAACCCTTACGTTTTTATCCGAGCAAGAATTCCCGACTAAACAAATTGATGTTTGTTTGGCCACCGAAGGAAGAGAGGAAGGAGTACTAGAAAAAGCTGGTGGCTTGAAGCGTCAATTTGGGCCATACTTTGGCAATTTTTGGATCACTCAACACACTTTCAAACTAGGAGAAGTCGCTGGAAAATCTTCCAACCTTGCTTATGCAAGTAAAGAAATTAGAAAATTCATCGAAAAAGCTAGCTATAGCAAAGACTTTATAACTGTTACTAGCTGTGACGCAGATGTTTGCCTCCATCCTAAATATTTTGCGGCTTTAAGCTATCAGTTTCTGAAGAACGAAAAACCTTACAACAAATTTTGGCAGGCGGCGATTTTGTTTTACAACAATATTTGGCGGGTTCCAATATTTGTACGGATAGTCCATACGATTTACTCAATTAACGGAATTGCGCAGCTGTTAAGCCCTGGGTCCAATTTTAATTACTCTACCTACACAACTAGTTGGAGGCTTCTTGAAAAAAGCGGTTTTTGGGACGTGGATGTGGTTTCGGAAGACTGGCATCTGTTCTTCAAAGCTTTTTTCGCCTCTCGCGGTGACGTGGAACTTGAATCTGTTTACCTACCCCTTTATGCTGACGCTGTAGAGGGTCAAACTTATTGGGAGAGTTTAAAGGCACAGTATGTGCAAAATCGACGTTGGGCTTGGGGAGTAACTGATATTTCCTATGCGCTAACCAGGTTTTTAGAACTAAGGAAAAAATTTCCTGTTGCCGCTTTTGTCGCCAGATTCCTCCGTGCAGCAGAGCAACATGTCCTTTGGCCGGTGAATTGGTGGATTATTACGTTAGGTGCCATCCTACCACCCTTTTTGAATCCTTCTTTCCGTTACACTACGCTTGGATTTAACTTACCGAAAATCTCAAGTTTTATATTAACTCTGTGCGCAATCTTTTTCCTTTTTGTAATAATTGTTGATTTCCTTATGAAACCGCCCCGGCCAGAACACTTTAAAAAGAGATTGTTGCCTCTCACAGTTATCCAGTACTTACTAATGCCGGTAACTGCTTTCTTTTTTTCGTCTTTGCCTGGGATGGACGCTCACACCCGCCTGCTACTTGGTAAACGCCTAGAGTACAAGGTCACTGAGAAGATTATAAAGACTTAAGGTAACAACCTCACAACCATTTCATAATCTTTCTTTTAAAAACTTCTTGCAAACCTATACCTATCCTGCAATACTGGTGGATTAACAGAATGTTTTTGATTCTATCTCAAAATTATTTAACCAGAGGCTTCTGGGGTGATGAGGCTTGGACTTCTTTAATTTCACAACTACCTTACGCTCAAATGATTAAGGCAACGGCCGCTGATACCCATCCGCCTGCTTATTACACGGTAGTTGGGTTGATTTACAAATTTTTGCCTTCTACAGAAGTCGTCACTAGATCAGTCTCCATATTTTTTTATTTAGCAACAGCCTTTTTAGTTTACAAACTAGCATCAGAATTCAAGAGTCATGTGTTCGGTTTACTTTCAACTGTTGTAGTTTTGGTAAATCCAATCTTTTTTACTTATGCATTCGAAGCACGAAGCTATGTAATGCTGGCTTTTGCGGCAACGGGTTCAATCTACTTTTTAATAAGACTTTCGAAAAAATTTAATTTGGGAAGTGTGTTTTATTTTCTATTCTTTTCAACATTAGGGCTTTACACCCATCATTATATGATCTTTACTTTAGCAGCCCAAGCGCTGTATCTAATACTTTTTGACCGGAAAATCTTATTCAAGATAATCACTTTATACATAATTGTGGCAATTTTATATCTACCTTGGATTCCGATTTTAATCTCTCAGCTTGATTTTTCCAGGTCAGTATTGGATTGGATACCACCTGTAACTGTTCGAACGTTTCTTGAGACAGTTAGCACGATAATCGGCGGCCACTCCATGATGTACCAGCCTTTGTTAACCATCCTATCGACGACAATTTTGTTGATCGGCCTCGCCCAATGCGCTTTTAAGAAACCTTTTGAAAAACCTTACCTCTTAATAGGTCTTTGGGCGACAGTTCCTTTTATCTTAGCAGCGCTACCTGGACTTACAGTTGAAGGTGTGAAACTACCATTCTCAACAATCTTTTATCATCGGTATTTGATACCAATGGCAGTACCCATATCGATGCTGTTAGTATATATAAGTTTAAGGTATTCAAAATCATTACTTCTATTGCCTTTCGCCGCGATCATTATTTTAAGCACGGCTGCTAACTTTGCAACCTTCCATCAATATCCAAAAACTTTTAAACAAATCTATGTGGCTGAAATTGTACCTAATATAAAACCAGCCGATAAAATCGTGACTGTCTCGGGATCATTTGCTGAGGTGGTGTACTATAGAGACAAAAACAACCTAAAAAATGGCGTTTTCGTATTACCAGAGAGCTTAAAACAAAACCCCGATAAAAGACTGCTTGGTGCCTATGTAGAAAATGGCGTTGTGGAAATAGGCGAGTCTCCAGTCGGCCGTTATTTTGAATTGGGCCCTGGTCCAAGCTTAGAGATCAAAGTTAAAAAATAAGAAGATGAAAAAACAGCATCTAATCCTGGCAATTATTTTATCTGTAACTTTTCTTCTTAGATTTCCAACCCTTTTTGAACCTCTCTGGTACACTGACGAGGCTATTTATTTAACGATCGGCCAAAAGATACTCCGCGGCGGTATGATGTATGTAGACATTTTCGATCATAAGACTCCGGGCATTTATTACTTGACCGCTGGGGCTCTTGGCATTCTGGGCCAGTCGGTTTGGTCAATCAAATTCCTTCTTACAATCTGGGTGCTAGCAACTTTAGTTGTTTTTTATTTATTAGGAAGGAGACTTTTTAATGAAAAGATTGCTCTGGTCGCAACGATAATTTTCTCTGTTCTAACGAGCTTGCCTATAATCGAGGGTAATGCATTCAATAGCGAAATCCTCATGATTTTACCGATCTCGCTCGGGATACTATTTGGACTGGATAAAAAGTTTTTCCTGTCTGGTGTCTTCTTCTCACTGGCCTTCATCTTAAAGGTGCCTGCTGTTTTTGATTTTGCGGCCTTTTTTGTTTTTGTTGGTCTTACTATCAGCAAAAAGGACATTGCTCAAACAATACCCAATTTACTCAAATTAGCAGGCGGATTTGTCATTCCAATTTTCCTAGCAACTACCTATTTCGCCCTTAATGGGGCCTTTGGTCAATTTTTTGAGTCCGCTTTTTTATACAACATTTCCTACACTGGCTACGGAAATAAATTCATCGTCGAAAACGGTCTGCTACTCATCAAGGCTCTACCAATTGTTTTAATTGTCCTGTACTCAATATTTCGAATAAATCGAGGCTTAAAAACCAAAGGAGGTGCACCGATCACTGCCAAAGAATTTTTAATTATTTGGTTGGTTTTTTCTTTCTACGGAGCGGTATTCGGCGGCAGACTCTACGAGCATTATTTAATTCAGGCCTTACCCGCTTTTTCTCTGATCACCGCGGTCAGTTGCTATGACAAAAAATTCAGGAGGACGGGTTTTATTTTAGTGACTGTGATACTCGTTTTATCATCCGCCTTGGGATTTCGCCCGTGGTTCAACTCAAGCTACTACACGAACTTCTTCCAATATGTGACTAATAGAACTTCTTTCGATACGTATGCTGCTGGCTTTGATAAAAAAACGCCGAAAAATTACGCAATCGCTTCTTTTCTCGCAGGCTGCGAAAAATACAATTCAAATAAAAAGTGCATCCAAACTAGAACCCGCAAAGATGACAAATTATTCGTTTATGCTAATCTTCCAGATATCTATTTTCTTTCCGGCCTTGATCCTGCTTCAAGATACATTACTTATCTTCATTTATTTGACAGCCAAAAGGCCCAAGAAGTTGCTGCTGGCGAAGTTGAGAAGTCAAAACCAAAATATATTCTGGTTCAAAATCCACCTCCAGGCTCCTTTGATGCTCTTGTGAAGGTCCTTTCTGACCATTATAATCTCTTTGCTTCTTATGAAGACATGGACATTTATAAAATCAATAAACCCCCATCTCGCTAGTCTTACCAGCCTGGTTGCAGGTTTATTTTTTGTTTTACTTTCAGCTTTTTTAATTTGGAAAAACACCAATAACTTTCCACTTGCTGTCCCTCTTTGGTTTTCCAAACCCTGGGGCGAAGAACGTCTGGCCGAGCCTATTTTGCTTTGGTTGCTTCCGTTGGCAAGTTTGGCAACCATAATAATTAATTTTTCTCTTTCGCGTATTTTCAGAGAAAAAGAACGGGTGCTTTTCTTATTGCTTATTTGGTCTATCCCAGTGGTTAGCGGTCTTCTTTTTTACACATTACTAGAAATAATTTTTGTAGCTACCTAGATGGATCTTTTTTCTCTATTGATAGTTGCAGCAGTTACATCTTTTTTTATCACACCCGTAACCATTTGGGCCGCTAAAAAATTTCTTGTGCTTGACTTCCCCTGGCGACCTCATCCTGGAATCTTACACAAAAGACCTATCCCCAGAGCTGGCGGTGTTGCTACCTTTTTAGCTATTGTTGTTACCTACCTAATTTTTATCTTTTTTAGTGGTCAAGCTGTCTTTGATAAACATCTTATCGGAATTTTGATTGCCGGCCTTCTTGTCGTCTGCGTCGGTGTTTTAGATGACAAATACGATATAAACCCCTATCTGCGGCTTTTTACCAATGTTCTAGCTGCAGGCATAATTGTAGCTTCCGGTGTAGGAATAACTTGGTTTACCAATCCTTTCGGAGGCCAGATACATCTTGATGAAACCATAATCAGATTCAATGTCCCTGGTATCCTACCTTTTGGTTTCTTTGCTGGTCCTCACTCAATTGTGCTTTTGGCGGATATCTTTGCTTTTATTTGGATCGTTTGGGTGATGAATGCGTTAAATTGGTCAAGCGGGGTTGATGGTCAGCTTCCGGGCATCGCAACGATAGGTCTAATTTCTTTAGGCATCGCGGCAACACGCTATCTAGCAGCTGACCCCAATCAGCTCGCTGTGGCGATCTTGGCTTTTGCTGCAGCTGGTGCATACCTTGGGTTTTTGCCTTGGAGCTTCTACCCTCAAAAAATTATGCCCGGCTATGGAGGCGCTACTCTGGCAGGAATGATTATAGCTTCTTTATCAATTTTAGCCGGCGCGAAACTAGCTACAACGGCACTTTTACTAATTGTTCCTTTAGTAGACGGCGTTTGGGCGATTGTCCGCCGCCTTGCGGCTCGTCGTTCACCAGTCTGGGGCGACAGGGAACATCTCCATCATCAGCTTTTAGCGCTCGGTTGGAGCAAGCCACAAGTGGCAATTCTTTATTATCTTTTAGCCGCAGGCTTTGCTTATCTAGCCCTAACTTTAGACCATAGAGGCCGGTTTTTTGCAATCAGTGTCGGCGGGGTGGTAATATTGGCCGTACTTATTAGCCTTGCCCGACTGGTGAAGAAAATTGAGAAGGCGATCGCTTAAATTAATATCAACCGATATTTTAATATCCTTACGGCCAATTCAGTGGTTAAAAAATTTGGTGGTTTTTGCTCCCATAACCTTTTCTCGAGATCTTTTTATTGCTTCTAAATTCTTGCCTGTTCTTTACACTTTTTTAATCTTCTCAGCCACCTCTTCTGCCATGTACCTCATTAACGATTTGGTGGATCGAAGCCGAGACCAACTCCACTTCTCAAAAAAACTTCGCCCAATCAGCACTGGTAAACTATCAACCAAGCTTGTTTTGTTTTTAGCCGCCTTTCTTGTCGCACTTTCCCTAACTAGCGCCTACTACGTATCTAGCTATTTATTTTATATTATTTTGATTTATTTACTTGTCCAGCTTTTATATAACTTCTGGTTAAAAAACATCATTATCTTAGATGTTTTAGCCATAGCTATCGCCTTCATGCTCCGAATTTTTGCTGGTTCAGTAGTCGTTATCACGCCTCTATCTGCTTGGCTCATTCTCACTACGATGATGCTTGCTCTTTTCTTAGGGATTGGCAAAAGGAGAAGCGAACTTACCTTGCTGGGGGACAAAACTGCCACTCAGCATCGGGGGACATTACTTTCCTATCCTGTTCCCCTGCTAGATGGATTAGTTTTCATGATGGCCACCGCTACTTTAATTACCTACAGTCTTTTTACTTTCAACTCGCCGGAACTATCTCAAAGAGAGTTCGTAACTACTTTTTTACCAAGAACGCTTTCTTCCCCGAAGCTGCTAATGGCAACAATTCCAATTGTTGCCTATGGTATATTCCGCTATCTTTATTTAATTTTTGAAAAAAGTGAGGGCGAATCTCCTGAGAAGGTTTTAATTACCGATCGTCCTCTTTTTCTCTCGGTGGTTGTTTGGGTAGCGAGCGTAATTTTTCTCTTATACTTTTTTGCTCTTTAAGTTTACATCTCGGATAATCCCCAAACCGAGAGCAGCGACTAAAACCATGCAGACCGAGAGGATTACACCAAAGCTAAAGGTTGAAAGGTGTCCAAACAAGAAGTCGGTAAATGAAATAAAAAACGCAATTACAGCTGTGGCTGCCCAGGAGATCACTTGGTGAAGAGCTTCGTAACCACTGATTATTAGATGCTCCATTTTTTTGTTATGAAGGTAAAAAGCCTCCTTAGGATGAAGCCAGTCTTCGTGAAGATGATAGGCGCGGAAAGCTATAAAACCAAAAACGGCTGCCAGAACACCCCCAGTAAAAAGCCAAGAGACAGAGTTGGCCAAAATAAGATCTTCCGGCCCTCCAAATCGAACAAAAGGTAGGGAGACAAGATCAAATTTCAAACTAAATGAAAATTGTATTGGTAAGATAAAACTGGTAATAAATAATCCTAAATAACGAGCCCAGACCAAAAGTATAAATGGTAAGACAAACTCATCGAGGAATTTAGCCGGCGAGATATTTCTCACAACCTTATTAAACACCAAATCCTACCATCTAGGCAAGATCAGAAACCTTCATAAATCAAAGCGAGTGTTGTATTAAATTTTTGTCTGTGCTATTTTTAATGCTTGATTTAGAAGAAAAGAGCCCGATATGAAATGGTTGAAAATTTTCATTATTCTGTTAGTTGCAACCGCTTCATTATTTATTTTGTGGAAATTTATACTACCTTTATTTAAAAGTCCAAATTCCTTCCTAAAAATCACTACCCCTACAGTAGAAAGTACGGTTTACTTGGATAGCAAACAGGTTGGTAAGACACCTTATATAGGTGAGAAATTACCTAGCGGTGATTACAACTTGCAATTTAATGCGCGGCTGCCAGATCCTTTCAATAAAAAGGTTAGTTTTTCCACACTAGTTACCCTCACTTCACGAACATTAACCGCAGTAAATTATGAATTTGGGCCTAGCGAACAATTTTCTTCAGGTGATATCAGAACTTTTAGAAGTGGTGAGGGGCTCTCAATAATAACAAATCCAAATGGCGCCGATGTTTGGCTGGACGGTGAACTAATCGGCAAGTCTCCGTTATCCTCAAATGCAGGTCTTGGAGTTCACAAATTAAAAATTTCCGCGTGGGGATTTATAACGCGTGAATTGGAAATAAATATTGAGAACGGTTACAGACTGGTGGTGGAAGTTTATCTGGCCCAAAATCCTTTTGGCGAGGTAAAACAAACCGAAGAGGGAAAACTGGACCTTTATGATCTTTCCACTAGCCAAGAATCGCTATTGACCAAACCTTCTCTTTGGGCCGAAGGTATTTTCTTTTTTGAAGAAAGTGTGAAAATAGAATTCGACGCTTTAATCGACACGGGCGGCAAAACTCACTTTAAAAGTGAATCTGCCTGGGAAGAAAAGATCGCAAAAGGCAACCAAGTCGTGGTTGGATATTTGGGTAATGAGAAAGACAAGGGGCTAACCCCTGATGCGAAAAAAACCCTGGCGGTTCTTAAAAAGCAACTTGTAACCACCAAAAAAGTGGCAATCAAACAAGTCCAAATTTTATCGACACCAACTGGCAGCCTCAATGTCCGCAGCGGCCCTGGTACAAGCTACGATATAACAGCCAAGGTCCACCCTGGTGAAAAATACGAACTTCTTGAAGAAAAACCCGATTGGTATAAAATAAAACTTTCCTCTGGCTCCGGCTGGATTTCCTCCCAATACGCTAAAAAGCTCTAGCAGTCAAGCTAATCCCTCAACTTTAATTCCAAGAAACTGCAGATCTTTTTTGAGTCGTTTCGTATTTTTGAAAAGAATTCCTTTCAATCCAAAATCTTCCGCCGCTCGGACAAACTCTTCTTTGTCATCAATAAACACAGCCTCTTGTGGTTTTGTCTTCAACCTATCTAATATCAGAGTGAAAATTCTTGAATCGGGTTTTGTGAGTCCTACTTCATTCGAAAGTACGCGAGTTGGAAAATTTTCGTATATTCCCATTTTTTTGTTGACTTCAACATGCGGTTTGATGGTGTTGGATAAAATTGCAAGCTTAAAACCTCCACGTTTTAATGACTTCACAAGGTTAATTACGTCATGATTTACCTGATACCTTTTTTCAAATTCTCTCACGAATAACGATACGTCCGGCAGAGATTTATTGGTATTAGTAGCTTTAAGGAACAAATCCCAGAACTGTTTTTCGGATATTTCACCTTTGCTAAAAGGTTGGATGAGTTCGTTGTATTTACACTCAAATGTACTCTTGGTTATTCCAAGAGTTGAAATTATATCTTGGTGTACAAATTTCATTTCATTAGTATGTAGCACACCGCCAACATCGAAGATTACTGCCTTTATCATGTCTAAATGATACCAAATCGACTCGATTAAAGCTCCCCGGCGCATTAAAAATGATTGACGCGATATATCT
>DASVHF010000031.1:0-2189 GCA_036382695.1 Candidatus Nanoarchaeia archaeon
CATACCTACTCTTTGCTGAGCTTGTCTGGCCTGCAGATGAGCGCACCTCTGCCTGTTACGGCACCGTGCGTTCAAGGGCTGCTACCCCGTTTATTCTTGTTGACCAACAGTCTCACGCGGATTAGGGCGAGCAAAACAATAAGTTACCGATTTTAGTATAGTTTTCAGCTTGGTTTGGACGATTTAGAGTTCATGCCAAGTGCAAATGTTATTGAATGGATCCGTGAGAAATACCTCGCAGTCATTACTGACTTGAATGAGCGAGGCAGACGACACTGGGCTGCTGCGGAAGCAAGGTCGCTCGGTTGGGGTGGCATATCGGTGGTTGCTCAAGCAACGGGGCTTTCGGATCGAACCATTCGGACAGGCATTCGAGAGCTTGATGATCCAGACGCATTGCCATCGACCAGGCAAAGGAGGCCTGGGGCCGGACGTCGCTGCCGAGAAGACGAACAGCCCAAACTGGTTGACGCTTTGGAGAGACTGGTTGAATCAACTACGCGAGGCGACCCGATGTCACCCTTACGATGGACATGCAAAAGCACTCGGACGCTCGCTAAGGAATTGAACCGTCAAGGATTCACAGTCAGCAGTACCAAGGTGGGTCAATTGCTACGATCCCAAGGCTACTGTTTGCAATCGAATCGTAAAACCGTGGAAGGCAAACAGCATCCCGATCGGGATGCTCAATTCCATCACATTGCCAAACGGGTGCGTGCGCTTCAGCGGACCGGTCAGCCGGCGATTTCGGTTGACACCAAGAAGAAGGAACCGCTCGGAAACATGAAAAATCCGGGGCAAACGTATCGCCCTAAGGGAAATCCGACAAAAGTCAAAACCCATGATTTTCCGGATCGAGAACTCGGTAAGGCGGTTCCATACGGGGTGTATGATCTCGCGCATAATGAAGCTGGCGTCTCGGTCGGGATCAGCCACGACACGTCAGAGTTTGCTGTCGCGGCGATCCAGCGTTGGTGGACAAGAATGGGCAAGAAACGCTATTCGTCAGCGACACGTTTATTGATTACCGCTGACAGTGGCGGTAGCAACAGTCCACGCACGCGTTTGTGGCGTTGGGCGCTACAACGGTTAGCAAACAAAACAGGTCTGACCATCGAGGTGTGTCACTACCCGCCTGGTACCAGCAAATGGAACAAGATCGAGCACCGCCTGTTCTGTCACATTACTCGGAACTGGCAAGGCGTACCATTGGAAGATCTCACCATTGTGGTCAACCTGATCGGTTCAACAAAAACCGAAGAAGGCCTAGAGGTCCACGCATGGCTCGACCGCCATCAGTACGAAAAGTCGCGGAAAGTCACCGACGGGCAGTTGTCCGAAGTCCGAATTAAACGGAATAAATTTCATGGCGATTGGAACTATGAAATCCTTCCAAGCCAGTGACCACCACTCATCAATATTGGTAACTTATTGTTTTGCAGTTCCTTAGGTGATGATTCTCTGGTAGAAGCGGCAGTAAAATATGGTAAGCCCTTTGATGTATTTGCGAGAATACCTGATACCATAATTGAAAGAATTGAGGAAGAGACAATTCCAAAGATTGAGGCGGAGATTGAAAGTAAAATCCAAATACGCGTGATAATTCTCGTCTTCTCGCTTTTTGGGTTTATATCGTTAGTACTTACAATACTTGTGATGTTATGGCGGATTGGTGGGAAAGAATTCCTTGAGAAAGTTTCAAATTGGCCAGGCTTATATGCCACGATGACAACAATAGGCGGTATATTTGGTCTCGCAATTCTGATCTTGGCATATACATGGCTCACGAAGCTAAAAAAGGGACTTAGGCAAAAGGAAAGGAAGTTGGAGGAACAACGTACAGAGGTTAAGCGGAGAGAAAAGGAACTGAAAAAAAGAGAAGAGAAATTCGATAAAAAGTTTAGGAGGTTGGAAAACAAACAAGTCGAGAAAATGAAAAACTTTGAGAAGTCTATGAAGAAATAGCTGAGCGAGTCTAAGAGCAAGAAGCATGTATAGACCGAAGTAGGAGATCGCGAAAGGATAACATAAGGCAGAAGGTGGATGGAAAGACGTGTCAAGAATGAAGAGTCAAGAATATTATCTGGAACATATTGATATAGAAGTTAACCATCGCTGCAATTTGGCGTGCCGCCATTGTTCTGCGCGCGCGGCGAAAGGAAGGTCGGTAGAAGAGTTGAGCGCTAAGG
>DASVHF010000032.1:0-3447 GCA_036382695.1 Candidatus Nanoarchaeia archaeon
TCTGGATATTGTTCCGATCAACAATGGCAATAAGATTACCAAGCTCGTTTTTCCCGGCAAACATCGCTGCTTCCCAAACCTGCCCTTCATCCAGTTCCCCATCGCCAAGCGTACAAAAAACATAGTAACGCTTTCTATCCATTCGTGATGCTAGAGCCATTCCAATTGCTTGAGGCAGGCCTTGGCCTAAAGGGCCGGAAGTATTTTCAATTCCAGGCAAAGTCCCGTAATGAGGGTGGCCCTGAAGCCGTGAGTTGATCTTCCGCAGGGTCATCAACTCTTCTCTTCGGAAATATCCAGCGTGGGCGAGTGCTGCGTAAACCACAGGACAAATATGACCATTGGAGGTCAACAACCGATCACGGTCTTCCCATTTTGGGTTTTTGGGATTGTGGTTTAAAACAGCGAAATACAAAGCGGTGAAGATATCGGCCATACCCAACGACCCGGCAGGATGGCCACTTTTCGCCTCAAGCAGCATCTTGATCACATCTTGTCGAATATCGTAAGCTATTTTTTCTAATTGCCCGATATGCGCATGGCCTAATTGTTTTGCTGGTCGTTCTTCTTTCATCTTAGGCAGCTATTGGATTATGGCCCCAAAGTGTGTACTATACCCTCAACATCTTCTTTTAAAATAGCTAGGGCGTTTCTCAACTTTTCTTGATATGTTTCACCTTCAATTGTATCATTTTCAAAGATAAAACTCCCAGCAATCAAAATATTGGCGCCCACCTCGGCACACTTGCGGGCTGTCCCAGGTTCAACACCACCATCTACTTCAATCACAACATCCGATCGCATTTCGCGTATTTGAGTAATTTTATTTAGAATCCTATAAACAAAATGCTGGCCTGAAAAACCTGGATAAACCGACAAAAGAAGCACTGTGTCTACTTTATCTATTATATGTTGGAGACGTGAGGTTGGTGTATCTGGATTCAACGAAAACCCAATCTCTATCCCGTGGCGACGCAGGTGGCTTATAACTCCAATCGGATCTCTTGCCGACTCGACTGGTACGACGATCCTTCCTATATGCGCTTTTTTGCCAATCTCCACAAACGGGTCCACCCAATCCTCGATGTAATCTACCATTAGCTGAATCTCGAGTTTTTTGAGCGTCCGAATAGCAGCAATTTCTTTTGGTCCGATTGTGAGATTGCGGGCGAATTTATTATCGACAATATCTATTTGAATCCATTCGGTAAGAGGCTCTATAGCTTTAAACTTCTTATGATAATCGGCTGGTGTTTTACTTAAAATTGCTGGAACTATTTCAGCCATTCTCGATTTTTCCTATCTTGTCAATTCTCCTTTTGTGTCTCTCCACACCAGAAAATGGTGTCATAAGCCATATATCAATTATTTTCTTTGCCTCATCAGTAGAAAGTCCTGGTATAGGAGTACGAGTTTTACCACCGGAAAGACAAAGCACGTTTGCGTCATTGTGCTCACGACTATGCTTAGCATTCGTGGTCGTCCAAACCGCAACTGCGCGGATTCCTTTGACTTTATTCGCAACTATGCAAATTCCTTCGGCAGAACCGCAAAAAAGTAATCCCTTTGCTTTCCCACCGGAATCAGCAACTTTTTTCGCCACTGGGTAGCCATAATCAGGGTAGTCGTCGTTCTTATCCAACGTATGTGCCCCTAGGTCTTCAATTTCTAAACCCTTTTCTTGCAAATATTTTTTTACCTTTTCTTTCAGTTCAAAACCTGCGTGATCGCTAGCTAGATAAATCATTTTTTGATTTTTTACCTGCCAAAATTACCTGCTCTACCAACCGATGGGAATAACCTAGCTCATTGTCGTACCAAGCAAATACTTTTACTAAATCGCCGTCTACAACCTGAGTAAGCGAAAGGTCAACGATAGAACTTTCCGTTCTTCCAACAATATCGCTACTAACTACTGGTTCGCTAGTCACGGCTAAGATGCCACTATTGTATGGCGGTCTTTCAGACGCTTTTTTGAAAGCTTGGTTGACTCCTTCCACGGTTACCTTCTTCTTGAGCAAAAACGTGAAGTCGGCAATTGAACCAACAGGGGTCGGCACGCGGATCGACATCCCGTCAAAAAGTCCTTTAAGCTCTGGAATTGTTTCTGTCGTAGCAATTGCGGCACCGGTAGATGTCGGAACCATATTTTCCGCGGCGGCACGAGCCCGACGTAAATCTTTATGTGGACCATCTTGCAGGTTTTGATCGGCGGTGTAACTATGGATCGTAGTCATCATTGCCTTGGCTACACCAAATTTAGCATGCATGATAGCTGCGACCGGGGCAATACAATTTGTTGTGCAAGAAGCATTGTTTATTATTTGCTCGCTACCATCGTCTTTTTCTTCATTGACGCCAATTACATAAGTACCAACACCTTCTCCTTTTGCCGGAGCAGAAATCACTACCCTCTTCGCACCAGCTTTAATGTGCCCCATACTTCCATCTTTACTGGTAAAAAATCCCGTAGACTCTATCACTATATCTACACCTAATTCTCGCCAAGGAAGATTGACCGGTTCACGCTCTGCATAAATAGGATATTTTTTCCCTTCAACAATTATATTGTTGCCACTAACTGAAACCTGCTTTTCGTAAGGACCGTAAGCAGTGTCGTACTTGAGAAGATGGGCAAGAGTTGCTGCGTCTGTCAAATCGTTAATTCCAACGATATCAACTTCATTTTTATGATGATCCACGGCAACCTTAAAAGCACTCCGGCCAATCCGGCCGAATCCATTTATCGCGACCTTTAACATAGCTGACCTCCTTTTTCTCGCGATAATAAGGAGGAATTGAACCTGGAAATTAGAGCGTAGCTCGTAATTGGAAGTTTCAATTCAATCCTTAGAGCAACATGTTGCTCGCAGGACTCCGTCCTATTTATTGCAACTTTTAACATAAACCCTCCTGCTAAAACTATACAACAGGCAGGCTTAGCTTGCAAGAAAGGATGGTTAAACCTACTGGGCCAACAAATCCCTGCGGGCCACTAAACCAATCGAACAAAATCCGAGGTTAGGTTTGTGGTTAAGAATCAAAACCTCAACTAGATTAATGATTACAGTACAGACTAAGTTAGTGATAATCAATACTTCCAGTCCGGCTCGTAGCCTTTGGTGATTTCCACCACCCTTGTACCTTCTCTATTAGCTACTAAAATTTTGCATCCCCCACTAAATAAACCAAAGGGGAAGGGGGATCCGCAGGACTGAAAGATTAAAAACTTTTTATCCGGGCTCCAAGAAACTTCCTCGGGCCCACGATTGAATTTAGAGTCGTAAAACTTGACAGAGTATACCTGGACCTCTTTTCCACTCTCATCTTTATAAGACAGGCTTCCCCCATCACCAATGAGATCGTTACTTCTTGGAAGTCGGCTTACTACTTGAGGTTCCTCGTTTTCCAGAACTGTCGCACTACCGCCGTTAGAGCCAATTGAGA
>DASVHF010000033.1:0-14429 GCA_036382695.1 Candidatus Nanoarchaeia archaeon
CTAGTCAATGAAAGATGAAAATCACCTCGAAAAAACAAAAGATTGGATAGTAAGTTTAGACCCAGGGGCTCATGAAAAGATTGCCAACCTTGTCAAAAAACTGAAAGTCCAGCATGATCTGGAGGGAGGAAAATACTTTCACATCCCTGATTCCAGTTCGGAAACTAAGGCAATTTTGGATAATTTAAATTATAAGAATTTTGTTTCTCTTCATCAAACAAGATATTGGAAAGACGGGATAGTAGAGATTGTAGATCCACCCATTACTGTTGATGAAATAGAAATTGAGAATAAAGGTGTTTGGGAAAATGTCTTAGTATCTCTTAATAATCCACACTTCGACTATCTACACTCCTTGCTCCAGCAAGAACCCAATAGAAGATCTCCCAGTGGGAATCAATTGGTAAATCTTCCTAGTTCTGGTGACCTCCTTGGTAAGATTCCAGACAACAAGAAAAACAAGGTTCCCAAAAGCATGGCAAAGCTATTATTCACAGAAGGAACGGAGGGGGTTGTACCTGATTTTGATTTGGCTAGGTGCCTTGAAAGAAGTCTAACAAGAAGAGAACTTTCACGCAACCATAAGGAGTATGCTGAGAAGATTCTAAACAGATTGAAGACAGTGAAAAAATATTGGAATCGCTACTTTCAAATTAAGCGTGTAAGGTTGCCTATTGAAGGTTACGGCATAAGACCACGGCAGGGTTCCTAATTTCTCCTTCTACCAATCTCCATAGTCCCAATATTCTATTTTCTGTAACGTAATTTAGCCTTGATATTCCATTTTTCAGAGTCGATTTTCTTGAGACTGGTAGTCTAAACTCCTTTTGAGGAGCGTCTAATGGGATTTAAAGCAGAAACAATTGAGTTGATCGAAAAGGCCAAGAAAGTCTTGGCTCTCCAAACCGAGCCTATCTCCATTCGAGGCTTGTATTACCAGTTGATCTCACAGCCCAAGGACCCAATTGAGCCTGGTAAACGCTCATACAAGAGGGTGATTCGGGCGATGACCAGGGCGCGGGAGGAAGGCATTATCGCTTGGGATGCTTTTTCGGACAAGACCAGACGGGTAATCACGCCCAATGGTTGGACGGATATCAATCAGTTCGCGGCCGAAATGCCTCGCTATTTTCGCAGGGAAAGACAGCAAACGCAGGAGCAATACCTCGAACTGTGGGTCGAAAAGGAGGCGCTGGTTCACCTATTCGAGCCTTACGCTTACGAGTTTGGGATCACGGTTCGGGTAGGTAGGGGTTACAACTCAGGATCAGCTCTCAATGAGTTTGCCAAAAAAGCGCAAGAAGAATACCGATCGATCAAAGTCCTTTATTTCGGCGACTGGGATCCATCTGGGTTGGATATCGACCGCTCGTTTGATGAGAAGCTGATGGTCAATTTTGATACTTTCGTTGAGGTAGAAAGAGTGGCGCTTACGGAATATGACACCACGGCGCTGCCTCACAACCCAGTTAAAAAAACTGATACGCGCGCAAAAAAGTACATAGCGAAGTACGGCGACAAAACCTGGGAACTAGACGCTCTCACGAACCAGCAGATAAAGGAAAGGATTGCGGATGCAATTTATCAAAACATCGATTTTGACTTATTCAAAAAAGAACTTGAGAAAGAGGATAAGGAGAAATCTAGGTTTACCGAGTCACTAAAGAGGCTGAAAACATGAAAAAAGATTTGGCAAAAATTGGCCTAACCCTAAATGAAATAGCCGATTCCAAGATGGAAGGGTGGGATTATGAGACTCACTCCTCGGCTATTGGGTCTTTAAGAGAGGGTGACGATTACTTTCAGTGGGCAATGGGAAAAGTAGCAGCACATGCTGAAACGGAGTGGGGGAAGTCAATCATAAAAGAGCTGGCCAAAGATAATAATATGAGCCCTCGTCGACTGTACGAATGCCGTCAGGCTTACAAGACCTTCGGCGATAAAGTATTGCGAACGTCCGCACAAAGTGGGACACCACCTAGTGAGCTAGCGTTCGACGCTTACGTAGCAGCTGCCCGAACAGGTAACCCTCAGGAATGGATAAAAAAGGCTGAAGATGAAGGATGGAGCGTTCGTCAACTTAAAAGAGAGCTAAAACAGCTCAAATCTGCACAATATGAGTCGCACGGACATGAGTGGAAAAACTGGAAAATCTGTACGACGTGCGGAATTAGAGAGGAGTTATGACTCGTTGCTTTCAAAACAAGCAATGACAGGAAAGCTAAGGATCTAATGGCGAAGAGATTGTGACACGCGTGACACAATCTTTGGAAAAGCACAAACGAACGACCAGTTTAATATCTGAAGTTGGGAATCAATCTCAACTTTAGCTATCAAGCTAGACAGGATTGGGCTGTTGGTTGGCAGACCGTTTGCCTATCCACTGAGGATGGGCTTCCGATTAAGAACGGGGCAACAACTCACCGAAACCCGCTCAGATAGTAAGAATCAAAAGAGGCGATTTAGAGATGAACGACTTGATTAAGAGAAGGAAACTCTTGAGTCAGACAAGGTGAAACGTTCTGACGGAGGGGTTGGTAACAGAATAAGAGGCTGAGTTGGGAGAGGTGCAGGTGCTAGAGAAGGAGGCCGAAGGCCAATATATGTCAACAAATAAACAAGTAAACGAACCTAAGACCAAATTGATAAGAATTGATGCTGGGTTACACCGACTAGCCAAGATTGAGTCCGCGAGGACTGGTGAGACTCTTAAGAGCCTTGTAGAGGGTGCTTTGGCGGATATCCTTGGTCCAAAAAATAGTGAGGACCGAAAATGATTTCCAAGGAAATTTCTTGGTTTACACCTGAATTGCAACAACGATTAAAGGTAATTATGGCTGAGGATTACGGCTTGAATTTATCTGATAGTCAGGTTAGAGAATTCGGTGAGAATCTGGTACAAGTATTTAATCTACTTTATGAAGTTGATCGAAGGCAAAAGTTCGAACATCGTCCTGTTCGGATTATTGACCAAGGTGTTAAGGAAACCATAGAATGGAAGTGATGATTGGTATTGATCTCTGTCGGGTCTCCTCAAAAGAACAGGCCGAAGGTTTTTCCCTTGAATCACAGGCAGTGGGTAATAAATCCTATGCTGGTAAAAACGGAATTAATCTTGCAAAACGGTTTCAAATAGCAGAGTCGGCATCGGCTGGCAAAAACCGAAAAATATTTAAACAGTTGATGGAGTTACTAAATAAGGACAATTCGATAACCGAGTTAATTGTAGAGAAAACTGACAGAGTGACCCGTAATTTATCTGATTTAGTACAAGTTAATGACTGGCTTCAAAAAAGCGAGAATAATCGCCTGCACCTTGTAAAGGAAAATCTAATTATCACCAAAAATTCAAAATCTACAGAAACTTTTATCTGGTCGATTAAAGCCAGTGTGGCTGAGTTTTATTCCCGAAATTTAAAGGAAGAGGTACTAAAAGGCATGGATCAAAAGGCTGAGGAGGGGTGGTACCCAAACAATAGAAAATTTGGTTACAGGCTTGTGTTAAAAGATAGGCGGAAAGTTTGGGAAATAAATCCCGCGGAAGCCTATTTCGTAAAGCAAGTATTTTTACTTTACTCAAGTGGATTCTCGCTAAAAGAAGTCAGAAATAGGGTTTTCGAACTTGGCCTTAATCGGAATGGTAAGCCAATATCAGCAAACAGCCTTTCGATAATACTAAAAGACCCTTTTTACATAGGCAGATTTTCTTGGCGAGGTAAGATCTATGAAGGTAATCACCCACCGCTAATCACGCCCGAAGCCTATTACAGGGCTCAGGAGATCCTAGCAGGTAAAGGTCACTCCAGATTCACAAAACACTTTTTCCCTTACAGCAAAGGGCTAATTAAATGTCCCACTTGTAACCATTCTCTAGTCGGTGAGCTACAGAAAGGCGTGGTCTATTACCGTTGCCACAAATGCAAAGGCCAAAAGTACCTGAAAGAAGAGACGATTGGGTTGGAGATTCTCAAACACCTTGAGAAATTTGAGGTCGACAAACCGAGTCTGGCCGATTGGATCAGAGACGCGCTAAAGGCTTATCGAGGCGAGGAACTGTTCTTTACGAACAGCGTGGTGGATTCTCTTAGTGAACAATTAAAACAGGTTCATACTCGTCGGAGCAAACTTTTTGACGATCACGCCGATGGAAAAATTGACGAGAGTTTTTATCAGCAGAAACTGACAGAATACAGCTCCCAAATAAAGGATTTCGAAAAAGGTATTGCGGCGAATAATCGAAATGAGGAGCTTTCAATTAAACTTGCTCACTCAATCTTCGAACTAGCCTTAAGAGCCAACAAATTGTATTCAAAGAAGTTCACGCCAGAGGAAAAATGGCGATTTCTAAAAGTGGCAAGTTCGAACATTACCAACAAAGGGGATTATCTTGATGTAACCTACAAAAATGGCTTTGAAGTACTCCTTAACAGGCCTAAACTGCAAGTTGGTGAGCCGCACAGGATTCGAACCTGTAACCGGATGCTTAAGAGGCATCTGCTCTACCGTTGAGCTAGCGGCCCACTTCGAAGCCTAACTTCTCAGTGTAAACTGGTGCTTGCACTGAGGAACGAAGTGACGAAGTGGCGCCCCTGAAGGGACTCGAACCCCCAACCTGGTGCTTAGAACGCACTCGCTCTGTCCAATTGAGCTACAGGGGCACTTCGAGGCTAAATTATAGCAAACATTGGTTGTTAATAAAAGTCCAATTCGATGTATTTATTTAAATCTACAAAAATTTCTTCTTTATCTTCCAATTTTGGTATGAATTGAATCTGTCTGAAGGAGTAGCGAAGTCTTTCAACGACACTCCACTTACTTTTTCTGAAACCACCCAAATATACTGCGGATAATAGAGAAAAATAGCTGGGGCCTCATCAAGAAGAAGTTTAGTAAACAATTTATACTGTTCGGCGCGTTTTGTCTTATCGTCAACCTTTCTAGCATCCTCTAATAGTTTATCTAATTTTGGACTTCTAATCCCAGTGATATTCGCCTTGCGAGTCTGAGTAGTATGCCAAAGAACATACTGATCAGGATCTGGTGCTACTGTTTGAAAATCAACTAAAACTTGGAAATCTCGGTTTGATGTTATTTCTGTACGTAAGGTTTCAATATCAACACTTCTAATTTCCACCTCGATACCCAATTTAATCCAAGCCTCCTTTAGTATATTAGCAATTGAACTTAGTTCAGGATCAGGAACAGTCGTTATAGTAACCGAAAGTTTTTCGCCTCTCCTTTGCCAGTTACCGTTCTTTAATTCGTAATCTGCATTTTCTAGACTTTTTTTAGCTTCCTTTAAATTAAAAGGATAGCGCTCCTCGCCCAATGAATCCACCCAATTATTCAGCGGCAGCTGGTTTGTTGAAACAACGGCTTCACTACCACCAGCCAATCTTCGTAGTACCCCTTTGTCCAAAGCGTAGCTAAGCGCTTGCCGCACATCCTTCGACTTCAAATGGCCTGCTCTTGTATTAAAAAAAACAATCGCTTGTCGAAACGGTAGTGTATGTTGGTAGATCTTTCTACCACCAAATTTTTTGAGGGCGTCTACTTCCTGCGGAGTAAAACCGCCCAAAGCGTGGATCTCCCCCAATTTAAGAGCAATTTTTGCATCATCAAGCCTCATATAAAATTTAAAAACCAGATTCAAGTTCTTCGAAACCAAAACTATTTTATCTTTTGTTATCGATTTTACTTTAAACGGGCCGGTACCAATAGGTTTGTATTTTTTAAGGGGAATGTGCTCTGGGATTATTCCTACTGCAGTAGCAGACGGAAAGGGGGTAAAGGCCTCTTTCAGTTTGAACTTGATGGTGTAATCGTTTATTTTCTCAATTGTTACATCTTTGAAATTATCCGCAGCTTCACTTTCGTTTTTTGGATCCTGCGCGGTCTGCACAGTATAAACCACATCGTCAGCCGAAAATTTCTTTCCATCATGCCAAAAAACATCTTCTCTCAAGGTGAAAATGTATTCTTCATCAGAAATTTTTTCAAAATCTTTAGCTAAATCCATAACCAAAGTTCCTTTTGCGTCCACTTTAGTAAGACCTCTGAAAATTAGCCTACTGATGTCTCTTTGCGTCTCAGTTGAATCGAAAAGTGGATTTGGGTGGGCAGGAGCTCCAACCGCCCCTTCGACGAAAGTCGGTTTACGAAGTTGGACGTACATATCACCAATTATTGGAACAAATGGCGGTAATAGTACCTTCAACAAAAATACAACAAGCAGGATAGCGATGGCGCCAAACGTAAGTTTTCTTTTATCTCGCCGGGCAAAAGCCGACATTAAAGCTGTATAAAAACGGAGCTTTTTAACCATGGTAAAAATCGGCTATTTGATAAATATTAAAGAGATGGAAACTGCAGAGAAGGCAAATGCTAAAACTATAGTCAGGTAATGGAGGATTTTCTCTATACCCCGCCGAGTTCGATAAACTTCTCCACCACCACCGCCACCGAATATCGAACCAGCGCTGCTACCACCCTGTTGCATTAAAACCAAAATGATCAGAGAAACCGAGATTATAATAAGCAAGATTAAGATAGCGCTTCTCATCGAGGCTTGATTTTACCACAAGCGAAAAAACGCTGTAAATATCTAAGAAAATATCCAGAAAAAAATGCTGGTCATTAAACTAAGAGCGGTAGATGCAACGAGGCTGCTAAAAAAAGTGTTCAGATAAAAAGAAGGAATTGAAAAACCTAGAACTTGAGAATTTCTAAATTGGAAAGGAACAATATCAAAGCCTGGAACAACTGTGCTAACCAGGTATAATAGGGCTACGTTTATCAGCAAACTAAATAAGCCAAAGGTGATTAGGTTGGCAGGCAAAGACAAAAACTTTATTAAAGGCCGAACAAAAAGATAGAGAAGGGAAAATACCAGACTAGCCAAAGCAATTGAATGGGTAGTTTCAAATGTGAAACCAGGATAAAAGTAAGCCAGCAAGAGAAATGAAAGTATAGCTAAAAGCGTAGACCTAAATTTTTTCCGCATGTTTTTAACAATTATAAAGTAATCATCTAGCAGGCAAAAACTTTTTGCTTCGCAGTTTCCGATGATAGGCGAGAGCAAATCGATGTGCTTCATCACGCATCCGCTGAGTCAGTTTCAAAGCATCTCTGTAACGTGGCAGACGAATTGGTTTTTTCCTATTCTTTAAATAAATCTCCTCCAGCCTTTTCGCTAATGAAACCACCGGTATACCCAACCCTAATTTTTTCACCGCGTTTTTTGCCGCATTAAGTTGTCCCCTTCCTCCGTCAATAACAATTAGATCCGGCTTTTGCCATTTATTTCTGAATCTTCTTTGTAGGACTTCAGCAATCATCGCTGTATCGCTTATCCCCCTCACGGTTTTAATTTTAAATCTCCGATACTCGGAACGGTCAGCAAGACCTCTGTTAAAGACTACCATTGAACCCGTAGCTTCTTTACCCAACATATTTGAAATGTCATAACATTCAATTCTCTTAGGTTTTTTGCCCAAACCAATTAAATGTGCGAGATCGGATAACTCCTTGTCTCGAATCTCCTCCATATCTCCATCCAAATACTCGATACCTCGTACTGGTTTAGTTACGTATTTTAATGCTTCAATCTTTTCTTTCAGCTGCGCCGCTTGTTCAAATTCTAAATTTCTCATCATTCTTGACAATTCCCTCTCCAACATATCAAAGAGTTTCGTTTTTTTACCTTGTAAAAAAAGGTTTAAATCCTTCACGTTTTTCCCATATTCTTCCTCTGTTATCAATCCAGCACAAACACCGGGGCACAATCCCAAATGATAGTGGAGACACGGTTTCCTTTTATTTGGACTACAGCTACTGAAAGGAAAAATTCTTCTCAGCGTCTTTAGAGTAGTCCGCACGTTACGAGCAGAGGGAAATGGCCCAAAGTACGTCTCTGCCCCTTTTAAATTTCTCTTTCGAGCAGTAAGAACCCTAGGAAATAATTCCTTGGTTACTTTTATGTAGAGATAATCCTTATCGTCCTTCAGTTGGGAATTCAGCGGGGGTTTAAATTTCTTTATCAAACTTGCTTCTAAAATTAACGCCTCAATTTCCGAATCTACTTGAATAGCTTCAACACTGGTCGTTTTTTGCTGTATTATTTTTGATTTTGGAGCACTTTCTTTTTGTTCTACTAGATGGGTTCTGACCCTATTCTTTATATTGCCGGCTTTCCCTACGTAAATAGGTTTATTTTTTATATCCTTGAGAATGTAAACACCAGAGCTCCCCGGAAGATTATTTATCCTCATGGGTCAATTTTAACATGAGGAAAAATTACTTTCGAAGATACGCGCGAATTTTTGGAGTAAATACACCGACTAGTAGTAGAACCACCAGCATAAAAAGCAGTATTTGCTGTATGCCAAGGGAAAAAAACGATTTAACGATGACATTTTTCGCCTCGCTCATCTTAACTTGACTACCACCACTTTCTGCTTCAAAATCTATTTTCACCTTAGCCCTGGTAGTTTTGAAGATGTTGCCGGCTCGCAATTTTATTTTATAACTTCTTGTTTCAAATGGAAAAATTACCTGTAGCTTTATATCTTTACTATTAATTAGGCTGATATCCTCGGTACTAACGCTGATTTTTCCTGCCGTCAAAGCTACGCCAGATCTATTCTTCAACTTAACTACCAAATCAATCGGAAAACCAGCGAAGGCCTGGTCGATGGATATTCCCAAATCTACTTTTGGACTAAAATCTGATGACTGCTTAGCCGGTGCTATCCTCATGTTGTCAGCAGAAAGTACTAAATCTTCCAGGGCCTCAATTTTGTCGCCTGAAGTAGTTATTAACAAAATAAAACGATCGGGTGATGATTCTCGGACATAATCAGCCGAGAGAGTCCTACCCCAAGTCGGATCAACGTTTACCCAGATATTTTTGTCTGAATCGTAAACTTGAGCCCAAACATGCATGTGGCTTGTATTCAAAGGCTGGCCGATGAAAGTTGGCTTAAAACCTTTTCCATCAGCTAATGTAAAACCAAAAACTTCCCGCGCGGGTATACCTGCTGCCTTCGTCAGAGCTAAAAATAAATCAACAAAATCTATGTTAGTAGCCAGGGATTTTTTGCGCAGCAGCTGTGCGGCTCCTTTTCTTTCTGATTTACCGGCTTCAAACGCTTTCGTGTCGTATTCAAGATATTCTGTAACGAAATCGTAAATCGCTTCGATAGTTTTTAACTTTTTGGCCTTTTCTTGAACTAACCTGTCCTGGACTTGAATAAACCGACTAGACGCCTTCATTCTTTCCAAATTTTTGCCTGAGAAAGTGATTGGTGGGGTAAACTTATTACCCTCACCAGCAATCTTTACCACCCCTTCGATTAACACTTCTCTCGTTTGCCAGCCACCCACCTTAAATTCTGCCGAATAATTGCCCAACTCATCAGTTTTAATTTTTTCTGGTTGAGGCGTAATTTTTGTCAATAAAACTTGCTGCTTTTCTGTATCTGGTGGTAGATAAATCTGAAATTTTTTACTAAGAAAACCAGTATTTTCTAACTGCTGTTTAAACTTAAACGAAATTTCCTGGTATTGCCCAAAACTTGCTGAAACTGTTTTGTTAAGAGCCTCTTCTTTACCAAAAGTTAGGGCTGTTTGTTTTTTACTGGTTTTAACTCTTTCCGGTTTTGGAGAAACCATGAAGACTTTACCCCAGCTAACTGGCGCAACTACCTTCAAATTGTATGCAGTTACCTTTTCGCTTGTAGTAATTTGAGGGACAGTCAAATCCCAAACAAGACCTTGTTTTGCTGCCAAATCTTCTAATCTAAACTTAAGCCCAAAAGCGACACTCTTGTTTTTGCCGATGATCTCCTCATTTAATTTTGCAGAAATAAGGGTTGACTGTTTATCTTTACTCACTTTCACTAGGAGGCTACCTAAAGAGTCCTCACCCGAAACAGATCTTACCTTAGTAGAATTAATTTTTAAGCTATACTCAGAAGCAAAGCAACCAGCGACTAGATTTTTTAAACTTACTTTCTGGTGGAAAAGTCCATCTCCCTCTGCGTCGAAAGAGACAGTAAGGTCATAGGAGCTAGAAAAAACCTTAGAAGTATCAGTGCAATCAGCACCACTCACCTTCGAAAAAGGCGAAAGAAACAAACAAAGAAGAGATGATATAAGGAGGATGTTAATTACCCTCTTCATTATCTTCCTAAGGAATTAATCCTCACCAACCCAATCTCGAACTTTACTAGAAATCTCCTCCGGAGTAAATTGTGATTTGATCAAATATTCGTTGGCGCCCAAGGTCAATCCTTTTTCAACCATGTCCTGTTCGTCAAAATTGGATAGAATAACTACCGGGGTATCTTTTGTCTCCTGTGATTCTCGGAGCTTTTTAAGCACTTCAAACCCATCCATTTCTGGCATTTTTATATCAAGAAAAATCAGCTCGGGTTTGAGCTTAAAGGCTTTGTCTAAACCTTCTTGACCACCTTCGGCTATCACAACCTCGTAGCCGTCTAAGGTAAGCTTTAACTTATAAAGTTCCGCAACTTCTTTTTCATCTTCAATTAAAAGAACGCAAATCTTATCTTCACTTGTATTTTCCATAGGTTCGTTTAGTCTATCACAGAAAACTATTTAGCCGCAACAATGGGTAGCGTAAAACTAAATGTCGTACCTCTGCCTACTTTTGAGTTCACCCAGATTTTTCCTTTATGTAGTTCGACCAACGACTTAACAATAAATAATCCTAGCCCAGTGCCTTTGTTTTCCTTGAGGAAAGAACCTCCTGCTTGTTGAAATTTCTCAAAAACTCTTGGTAGCATATTCGGTGGTATCCCAATCCCAGTATCCTTAATTTGGATAAAAATCTGGCCGTTTTTAACTGAACACTTTGCTACGATCTCCCCTCCGCTGTCAGTATATTTAACCGCATTATCAAGTAAATTCACAAAAACTTGTTTCAACTTGCCTCTATCTGCCAACACGTACAGACTATCCCCTCCCTTTTCAAAATCATGGAGCACCCTCACTCGGACCCCTTTAACCGCCGCCATAGGTTTAAATTCGCTAATCACTTCATTTATCGTTTCGGCAATTGCCACCTTCTTAAATGATAGCTTCAACCTACCTTCCTCGATTCTTGAAACGTTCAAAAGATCTCCTACTAAATTTGTTAGCCTCTCAGTTTCGTGCTGAACCTTGTTCAAAACCTCCAGAAAAGTTGACCGTGTCTGCTCTTTATCAAGGCTCCCCAGGTCACCACCCAAAAGCAGGGATAAGTAACCATTTATTACTGTCAAGGGGGTGCGGAGCTCATGACTAGCAAGAGAAACAAACTCACTCTTTGATTCCTCTAATTCTTTAATTGTTGTAATATCACGTACCACGCTGACGATTTGTTCCACCTCGCCTTTTTCATCAAAGATTGGTGTGTAACTTACACCAACCCAACGTTCTTTACCATCTTTGCTTACATGAAGATGCTCGTCATAAGGAACTGACTCTTTAGTTGCTAAAACCTTTGAAACTGGATCAAATTCTGGGTAATAGTGTTCAAACTTATCATGGCAACGAAAAGTGTCATAATAATTCTTACCCACCATTTCCTTTTCAGAAAAACCAGACATCAGCTCACAAGCGCTGTTTGCATTTATTATCCGTAGGTGCTTGTCAAAAACATGAGCACCCTCCTCGACATTATTAAAAATTGCCTGGGCTCGATTTTTTTGCTTCTCGACTTCAAGCAACTGTTGGCCAATCTTTTCAGCTTGATTTTTCAGCACGGTTACATCTCTAAAACTAGCACTCATGCCTATCACTGCCCCCTTTTTACCCTTGATCGGAACATAGTTGGCTTCTAGATATTTCGGCGGTTTTGAGTAGACTTTCATTAAAATGTTTGAAACTGCTCTCCCTGAATAAACCTCCTTTTGTGTAGCGAGTGAATCGTCAAAACGCTCCACAATATTTTTAAAATACTTACTTCTATTAGTAGTGATTTCTTCCCTTTTTACCCCGATTATATTTCGCTTTACACCAAACAGTTTTTTAAGAGCTGGGTTTATATCTACAACCCTGCCTTCCTTATCATATAGAGCGAGACCTTCTTCTGTTGTTTTAAAAAGTATTTCCATCTTCCTTTTTTCTTCTTCAAGTATTCGCCCTGCTTCTTTTCGATCAGTTATATCTCTAAGAAGCGCCATATCAGCCGGCTTACCTTCGTGTTCTATTAAAGAGGCACTTACTTCGATGGGGATTTTTCTGCCATTTTTAGCAAGAATTTCTATCTCATATTTTCCCGGCACTTTCTCACCATTCAACCTCTTCTTATACCTTTCCATAACCAACCCCCTATACTCTGGTGAAACAAAACCAATAAACGGTCTTCCCATTGCTTCCTTGACTGAAAAACCGGTAATTTCCGAAGATTTTTGATTTACAAACTTTAATATTCCATCTTGGATAATAATAATTCCGTCATTACCCTTCTCAACAAGCGTCGAATATTTCTTCCCAGAGGTTCTAAGAGCTTCTTCAATTTGCTGATGCCTCGTAAGATCGACGATCGAAATCAAGACTTTAGATAATGTACCCTCATAACCTGGTACAACCTTTACTCTCAATGCAATGTAGTTTTTGCTTCCTTTTAACGTCCGGGTTGAGGTTTCCGCCCCAAACTTAGTCTTACCTTCGGCCAGCGCAATCAACTCTTCGCGAAAAGTGTCGTAGGATTCTTCACCAAAAACCCTATCCAAACCCATCTTTAAATCTCTTTTGTTTTTTGCTTTATAAAACTTCAAGGTAGCTTTGTTTACATCAACAATTTTTACCAAAGAAGCACATTTTGAAACTGCTTTTGGATGGGTTTTAAAAAATTCGCCAAAATTTTTAATTCCTCTATGACTTAGGCGATCAAAATACTTTTTTACATTAGAAAAATCTTCTTCCCATAAAGAAATCGGCGCTTCTTTAAAACAAGTTCGGTATTGGTACTCACTCTTCCTAAATCTTGCTTCAAGCTGTTTATTGTAGGTATAGTCTTCTGAGAAAGGTGTGTTCCGATTTTCCTCGGATTTTGTGTTGATTTTGTAAGAGACTTTTTGTGAAGACATAGAAGCGATCCTGTACCTAATTGTTACAGCAAGACTATAAATTAATCTCTTCTGAAAATCAAGATAGTATCTTGTTCTAAAAGAAGCAAGAGGGATTTTGTTTAGAAGGGATCAAGAGGCAGATCCTCTCATCTGAAATAAGATTTTCTTCAAATACAACCCTGTATATGACTTTTTATTCTCAGAGAGTTGTTGGGGTGTGCCCTCAGCTAGTACTTCACCGCCTTCGTCACCACCACCGGGACCAAGATCAATTATCCAGTCGGCTGTTTTAATAACCTCCAGGTTGTGTTCAATCACAACAATAGTATTACCCGTATCTACCAAACGGTGTAATACCGCAAGTAAATTTTCGATATCAGCAAAATGAAGACCTGTAGTTGGTTCATCAAGTATATAAAATGTTTTACCTGTACTTCTTTTTGAAAGTTCAGCCGCCAACTTCACTCTTTGTGCTTCCCCCCCAGAGAGCGTAGTAGCGGCCTGTCCTAGTTTCATATAGCCAAGTCCTACGTCCACCAAGGTTGACAACTTACCCCGCACAGCCGGAATGTTTTCGAAGAAATCTAAAGCCTCGGCTATAGTCATATCTAAAACTTCAGCAGTATTTTTCCCTTTATAAGTAATTTCAAGTGCTTCACGATTGTATCTTTTTCCCGAGCATACCTCACAGGTAACGTAAACATCTGGCAAAAACTGCATTTCGATCTTCACTGCTCCATCTCCCCGGCAAGCCTCACATCGTCCGCCTTTAACGTTGAAAGAAAACCTCCCTGCTCTATAACCCCTAACTCGCGATTGCGACGTTTTAGCAAAAAGTTCTCTAATATGAGAAAAGGCTCCGGTATAGGTAGCTGGGTTGGATCGGGGTGTCCGTCCAATAGGTGATTGGTCGATATCTACCACCTTATCAATATGATCTAAACCCCGCATCTCCTCAAACTTTCCGGGCTTATCTTTTGATCGGTAAAAGTAATTGGCTAAGGCTTTGTGCAGGATATCTTCGATCAGCGTCGATTTCCCACTACCCGAAACCCCAGTGATACAAACAAATTTTCCTAATGGAATATCAACCGAAATATTTTTTAAATTATGTTGTTTAGCCCCAATAATTTTTAGAAAATTGCCGTTACCTCTCCTTAATTGTCTCCGTCCCATGACTATCTTTTTACCCATAAGATATTGGCCAGTCAGCGATAATTGGTTTTTGGCAATGGCTCCCGGATCTCCAGTAGCTATAATATTACCCCCGTCCTCTCCAGCCCCTGGCCCTATGTCAATTACCCAATCGGCAGATTCTATAGTTTCTTTGTCATGTTCAACAACTATCAC
>DASVHF010000034.1:0-9567 GCA_036382695.1 Candidatus Nanoarchaeia archaeon
CTTCAAGCTGTAGGTACCGGCTGTTAAATTGACAAAGGTATAATTCCCCGAAGCGTTGGTGGTGGCGGCTGATCGAAAGCCAGATCTTGAAATCGTTATCTTAACTCCGACCAGGACAGTCCCACTGCTAGAATCTACCACCTTGCCAGAGACGTTGCCAAGATTGCTTGGTGGCGCCAAAGTAGTGGCAGCAGCTGTATTTGAGTAACCTGAGTATTTTTCCGCTGCATCAAAGGCTCTGACTTTGTAGCTGTAGGTAGTGGGTGGGGCCAGACCGGTATCTCCCCAGCTTGTGGTAGTAACTACAGCCACTTTAGAGTCGTTACGATAGACCTCATATCCTGCTACCCCTACATTGTCAGTAGAAGCATTCCAAGATAGGTTTATCTGACTGCTGGAAACTGCCGTTGCAGTCAGGTTGGTCGGTGCACTTGGTGGGGTGGTATCCTCTGGACATGAAGGTGTGACCGAAGCGGTGTTTGAAGGAGCTGAGACTTTCCCGGCTGCATCGTAAGCTAGAACATAGTAGCTGTAGGTGGTACCGCAGCTTACAGTGGTGTCTGAATAGGTTGCATTAGAAGTAGAAGCTATGGTCACTCCATTTCTAACTATCCAATAGCCTACTACTCCGACATTGTCGGTAGAAGCAGTCCAGGTTAGATCTACTCTACTCTCATTTGGTGCTGTAGCTTGCAAGTTGGTTGGTGCGGTTGGAGGTTGGGTATCTTCTCCGGTGCCTTCCCCAACAGTAACTACCAACCTAGGAGCATAGCTGGCACCTTGTTCCTTTGAGTAATAATCTGCGCCATCTGTTGAGGCAGATTTGACTCTTACACTTACCAGACCGTCTCCAGAAACTATTGACAGGGCACTTACTTCGTACCAATTTCCAGCAGCAACACTACCAAGAGAAGCAAATGACGCAGGATCAGCTGCCGGCGCATTATTCCAATTTATTGTACCCTCGCTCCAAGAGGTGTCTGAAACACGGTAAAAGTCGCCACCGGAATTTGATGCATTAGTATTGTACAAACGCAGCTTTGCGCTAGCAACTTGTTTGCTATCTATCCCGGAGACATTGAACTTTAGGAGAAATTGCTCTACCGGACTGCTGTCGGCCTCCAGTATGGTAGACGCCCCAAAGTTACTAGTAGGAGCATCAGCTTTTACAGATGCATCAGCTGTTGGAGTAAAGGTAAGAGTTTGAGCACCACTGTTGGCTACTGTTACCGTTACGGTTGGGCTCGTACCAACTTTATTTGCTGCATCATAAGCTTTGGCGGAAAGCGCGTGGGAACCGTCAATAACTGTGGTTGAATCCCAACTGTAGGAGTAAGGAGAGGAGGTGTCGGTAGACTTTAGACTCCCATCAACGTAAAATTCCACCCTGGTCACACCAACGTCATCGGCTGCGCTGGCAGTAATATTTACTGTTCCCGAGACGGTAGCACCATTGGTCGGGGAGGTAATCGAGACTGTTGGATCCTGAGTATCTCCACCTCCCCCGCCGCTAGTTCTAAAAACATTTCCATTCCTTTCCGCCAGTGTTATGGAACTCATTGTCTCACCCCAGAGTGACGTGTATGTACCACCCAAATTAGCCGTAACTGTCCCACCTCCAGGATTGTTGACTAGGACGAAGCCGTTTGCAAAGTCCCGTCGCTGTAGGCCACTCCAAGTATAGAATGGACCTTGGGAAGCTCCCAGATTGGCGTTGTAACCTGAGAAGAAATCTGAGCCGTGGCCATCACGGTTAAAGGTGCCATAATAATCGGCAGACTCTACCGTCAATAGGTACATTGCAAGCCCATATTTTTCTTCTGAGAGAGCGAAGTCCCCGTTATTGCCGGGGTAGTCCTGGACAAAAACTCCAGCCCCCAACCCGTGAAGTCGGTTGATGTAGTTAATCTTATCCTGCCAACCGCTGGCTGTATTCTCGCCATGGCGACCAAACGGCCAGCCAAACTCAATCTCAACAGCATCAGGAGCAGACCAGAAACGGTCTGCATTTGTAGAACTAATACCGACTAGTGATTGCCAAGTGAAGTACTGGCTATTGAGTATTAGTGCTCCCGGAACTTCGTTCTGCATGCGCTCTGCCAAAGTCGCCCAGGCACCCAGCCAAGCAGCGTTGCTTACAGCCGGAATACCACCACTACAGTCAGCAGCATTCGGCAGGTATGCCTCGGCCACATCAATATAAATAGCATCAAACGCACTGTCAGCTACCAACGAATTAAGTTTGGCAATTATTTCATTCTGGACGTCCTGCTGTGTCACATCAGCAAGATAACGGGATCCATTGAAGTAGTGCTGCCAGCACCTTTGGCCTGTGGTGGTCAGAAGAACGTCGTTGAGATCCACACCAGGTGAATCTGATGAACCGTCTGTGCGTATCATGGTCGGATCCTGGTAAACAAAAGAAGGGCCTGCTGTGAACGCGTTCCCGAATTCACGGCAGATAGAGCAGTCAAAGCTCATGATGGCCTCATAGTTGGCATTCATCATCTGCGCTACAGAACAATTTAAGTTTGACGCGCTGCAGCCTGCGTTTCTCCATTGGTTATCAAGGTCTGTTAGCTTTGAGAGGAAACGGATATTACCCTCACCTCCAGCTCCTTTGGAAGTAAAAACCTGTCTTTGTTGAATTGAGATGATGGTGAGCGGTATAGCCAGAAGAATTATTAGTAAACCGATCAGGGAAAATAAGTGATAGGTATTGTATGGTGGGTTTATGATCCTTCTAGATTGTCTGAAAAGATCGGCAGCTCTCATATGGGCAGATTAATCTAATTATGGATAGTTGGCTAACTGCTTGTCAAGTTTAGCGGTTCGAGAAGTACCAATCAAAAATCTGTTTGACCACCGGCGCGCTTTCTTCGCTGCCGTGACCAGCGTGTTCAATCATCACGGTCGCAACAATTTTCGCTTCGGGGTGTGGTGCATAAGCAGTATACCAAGCGTGAGGGCCAGCCTCGCCTGCTTCGGCCGTTCCAGTTTTTCCAGCGGATTTAGGCTGAAAACTGCCAAAAAGCCACCCGACATTGCCGTCACCAACCGTATCTTGGTACAAACCTTCTCTGATAGCTTTTATTGTCTCCTTTTTTAGAAAATTTTTCTTTACTATCTTCGGTCTGTCGGTTTTTAAAATAGTTGGTGTAATCAGGTTACCATTATTAGCAAAAACCGCTGTCACCACACTCAGTTGCAAAGAGCTAACCAACAGGTCGCCTTGTCCAATACTTATATTGAGCGTTTCGCCTGGATACCATGGCTCCCCGCGGGTTTCAAGCTTCCATTCTTCGTTTGGGATTAAACCAGCTGTTTCTCCAGGCAGCTGGACGTCTGTTATTTCTCCCAAACCAAGGATTCGTGCGTATTTCTCAATTGTCTGCTCACCAATCATCTGCCCAACTCGATAAAAGAAAGTATCGGTGCTTCTCGCAATCGCTCTGACAACATTTATAAACCCCTCAGTCTTGTGATGATCTACCCAGAACCAGTTTTTGAAAGTTTGGTTACCTAGGATAATAAAACCGGGATCTTCTATTTTTGTCTCGGGATTTATCGCGCCAGTTTCTAGCGCTGCGGCGGCCGTAATCATTTTAAAAGTAGAACCTGGAGGGTAAGCTGCACCAATCGCCCTGTTTATCAGAAGCTTATGGGGATTGCTAATTAATTTGTTGTATTCACCCTTGGATAGTCTCGTAGAAAAAATATTATTATTATAGCTAGGCAGGCTAACTAGCGCCAAGATTTCACCGGTTGATGGATCCAACACCACCGCCGATGCACCTTTCGCACCTACTTGCTTCATTTTTTTAGAAAGAACCTGGTGAACAAATTTTTGCAAGTCTAGATCAAGACTCAACGTAACACTTTCGCCTGGCCTGGAACTGTTTGCGTAAATCTCACCTTTTTTCTCACCTAGTGCTGACACTTTGATCAGCCGGTAACCATTTGTCCCGCGCAATGTTTCTTCAAATGTCTCCTCTACTCCGGCTTTTCCCACTTTATCTCCAAGAGCATAGGGCGTTTCTTGCTTCTTAACCAAATCTCTTTCATCCGCCTCAGTAGCGTATCCCAAAATATGCGCCATAATTTCCTTGTGAGGGTAGACGCGAACTGAAGCAACTTCCAATACTGCACCGGGAAGTTTGGCTTCTTCTGCTTCAACGATGTAGGCTTTCTCAGCCGATAGATCATTGACTATGGTGACCTGAGCGCCTTCAGCGGCATCTAATTTTTGCTTAATTTCTTTTTTACCGACTCCAATAACGGAAGCTAGTTTGCTTATTACTGCTTCTTCTTGCCCTTTGGGGATACTTGCTGGATCTAGGATTAGGTGGAATCCTGGCTTATTCTGGGCCAAGATTGCGCCCCTGCGATCATAGATTACTCCTCTCGGAGCGTGGTCTACTTCGATTCGAACGTGATTACCAGTTGCTTCCTCTAAAAAAATTTTGCCCTGAATAACTTGAAGGTCAAAAGCACGCGCCAGCAATATCATAAGGAAAGCGAAAAAGATAAAATATACTGGCACCAAACGCCACGGAGAAATTTTCCAGGCCACGAGCTCTTTTTTTCCTTGCCCCCCCACCTGCCAGGTAGCTGCTTTCTCCAACTCCCCAGCACCGGGGAGGTTTTTACGCTTTTTCCCAATCTCCAGGGAATCCCAAAAAGCAAAACCGAATTTTTTTTTCAAGCTTTTTCTCATAAGTTAAACAGTCTGGTTAGACCAACTATAGAAACTTCCCAGGCGACAAGAGAGGTTACAGCCAAAATAATATGCACCAGATTCCTTGACGGTAAGAATGATTTTGAGCCGATAAATAAATAAAGACTAAGACAGCTTGCGGCAAACACTACCCAAGCAGGGATGACTGCGACGATTGCAAGAGCCAGGCTGAAAAAAATAGTAAAGAGCACCAAATATTTTGTGCCTCGAAGCAAAAACCAAGTAACTAAGGCGATTAAGCCAAGCGGGATTGGCAGAAATGCGGTTTGTACCAATGCCAAGAGTATCAGCAAAAATGAAAAAACTGCGAAGATTTTCATTCCTCATCACCAACTATAAAAACTGTGTCTAGCGACCCGGGGGCAAGCAAAGGAGCAACTTCTGCCTTTTGAAAAAGTGCCGCAGGTGTCTTTTCCACCTTAGAAATTTTTCCCAATACCAGCCCCTTAGGAAAATCGGCCTCGCCAGAGGAAAAAACTATCTCTCCTTTTCTTAACTTCTGCCCCTGGACAACTTTATCCAATATAATACGGTTGCCAAATTTACCTCTAAGAATACCTTTTACACCGCTCTGGGTCTGAGCCGGCACTTTCGTCGCTGAATCCGCCAAAAGCCGCACAACTGAAGAAGAACTACCAACAGAAGTAACTTCACCGATTAAAACATCCTTTATAATCACCAGATCCCCTTTAGATATCTCGTCGCTAGCGCCTTTATCTATTAAAAGCTCACTGGTTGAGATTAAAGGGTCTT
This sequence comes from Candidatus Nanoarchaeia archaeon, assembly GCA_036382695.1. Taxonomy (GTDB): domain Bacteria; phylum Patescibacteriota; class Microgenomatia; order Woykebacterales; family RBG-16-39-9b; genus DASVHF01. The sequence goes on from DASVHF010000034.1 coordinate 5,492, forward strand.
GACCAATCACTTGGGCTACTGTTAGTTTCTCGCTCACTTTTTTAGCGCCTAGTTGCTCTCTAAGTACCTCATTCTCACTCTCCAGTTTTTTTAACCCGGCATTTTCAGCCAGAAGCAGGTTGTTTTCTTCAGCGAGTTGGCTTTCTCTTTCACGCAAATCTTTGATTTCTACCAACGTACCTACGAAGCCCGCTAAATCCTGTTTTGTTTTATAAAGGGCTATTTGTGCCGGTTCAAGGACTTTCTGTAGCGGAGAGGTGATTATATTAATTAATCCAAATTGTTCAAGCAAAAACATTACAATTATCAACCCAATTATTAGAGTGATAGTTCTTTTTTTCTCGGTGGGTATTTTTGGGAGATTTTCGTTCCTCAAGAGCACCTCCGTCTATGACAGCATTTTAAGTCCGCCAGCAAATTTTACTCTTGATAACAGCTTTTCATCTTCCAAAACTTTTATCATACCACGCACTACTGTTGAAAGAGGATCATCAACCAAAATAACCGGCATTTTTGTTTCGCGGGCTACGAGATTTGGCATGCCCTTTAGAAGAGTCCCGCCGCCTGTGAGGTAAACGCCGTTTTCGACTACGTCACCAACCAGTTCTGGTGGGCTTTTTTCGATTACTTCTTTCACCCCCTCAATAATTGTGCGCAGGGTATTGGAAATTGCTTCTCTTATCTCACCCGTGCTCATGGTTACAGTAGCTGGCAACCCTGTCGCCAGATCCCGTCCCCGGACATTGATTTTTGTTTCTTTACCAACTGGATAGGCTGAACCGGCAGTGATTTTTACATCCTCAGCAGTTGCTTCTCCTAAAAGAAGGTTGTACCTAGCACGGGCGTAAGCAATAATGTCCTCGTCCATTTCACTACCTGCTACCCGCAAAGACTTACTCACCACAATCCCGCCTAAAGAAATGAGAGCGATTTCGGTAGTACCACCGCCGATATCAATAATCATATTGCCAGTTGGTCGATCAATCGGCAGCTTTGCGCCTAAAGAAGCAGCCATTGGTTCTTCGATAAGGATAACTTCCCGAGCACCGGCGCCTGAAGCAGCATCAGCCACTGCTCTTCTTTCTACCTCAGTAGCACCACTTGGTGTACCGATGGCTACTTTTGGCCGTGGAATTTTAGGAAAAGAAGTCGGGTTTTGGTGGACTTTTATAATAAAGTACTTTAGAAGGTTTTCGGCGTGGTCGAAGTCATCAATTACTCCATCACGCAACGGGTGGGCAGCAACAATGACAGCCGGCGTCCGGCCAAGCATTTTGGCAGCCTCGCTACCTATAGCCAATATCTGTTTGGTCTTTTTATGCGCTGCTACTACTGTGGGTTCGCGGATCATAATACCTTTACCGCTGATGGCCACTTTGGTGTTTGTGCTGCCAAGATCGACAGCGATGTCATGAGAAAAAGTACCCCAAAACCTGTCAAAAGGGTTCAAATTGAGCCCCATAATTGCCCTTCCTTAGTCGTAAGTTCTAGGTTTAGGGTATTGGAGTTAGGCAACCTCACATCCTCAACCCTACATCCTAGACCTGAAGACTGATACAGTTTAACATAAAAAATTTTAGCAGAAAGCATTGGGATTTTTACAGTGGATCTAAACTGGTCAAAAGAATGCAAAGTCTCGCATGAGTGCTTCAGTATAAAAGGACCCCGATCCGAAGATCGGGGCTCCTCCCAAGAAAACCAACATTTGATGATTTGCTTGGGGAGAAAGGCTACGAAAAGTTTCGTAGGTGGGTATTATCACTTCCCACAACTCCTTGCGGAGCCCCTCTCAATAACTGTTCTACTCCTTCGCTACCGAACGCTTGGTTCTTTCGGCGAGTTCCGACGAGTCAGTAGATAGAAGAGCAAATGGCTGCTAACAACCGCTCCGAATCCCACCCAAAAGTAAAATAAATGTGGAGGGAGTCGCGGTATTGGGGTGTGCCCGCTTAGCAGATTTTGCTCCATCGGAACAGTGAAGGTATCTCCAGAAAACGACTCTGGAAATCCTACTATCTGGCCGAAGCCTGGATCCACTGGTACTCTCGCCCAAACCCCCGTCTGAGGGTAAGCCGGATCAGGTGCCCAGTAGAACAGGAAGTTCTCGTCGACTAGGTCGTACGACCAAAAACCGTAGACGATCTCTGGGTAGTCTCGACTCTTAAACTCCCCCAGAGGAACGGTCTTGATCTCTCTTGAGCTGGTTATATCGTCGTCCAAATGAACAAGAACTTCGAGGAAACTACCTTGGACGCCATTCTCAGGAATCCAAATCTGGTGGACCTCGAGTTCGTCGCCCTCGGGCAAGAAGAAGACAAGCACTGCGACAAGAGCGATCACCATCGGTGCTATGGAAACTACCAACTTCGCTATCATCTCACCTCTCCTTTTAGCTGTTTTGGCCATTTCGTTTTAAAGAACACGAACCGATCGACTCGTGTTCCTCCCCAAGAAAACCTTGTTCGTGGTGAGCAAAGCCGAACCAAGATTTGCTTGGGATTTGCGCTTGGACAAAAGATCCTATCGGCAAGCGCTGTGCCGGAAGGTACTCGACCTTCAATGATCCTGACTGTGTTGCCGAACCTCGATGGATCCTCCGCAATTTGGACAGGCCTTGGGTATCTCTGAAAAAACCCAATCCCTGACACAGTCGCGGAAGCTCTGACTGCTGCACCGCCAGTAATCTGTTTTGTTTATTGGCGGGTTAAACCGGCCGCAATGCGTGCAGTACCACTCGACATCGTCAGACATCACGTCTGTGCGTATCTCGTGACACCAGATGCACATACCGGTAACACCCATCATATTCCCCGCTCTCTACGCAGTACGATGACTGTTTCGTTCGGTGAAATCCGCCCCGGACTCTTGTCTACCCAAGGCGAGCGGTCTATTGCAACGCCTAGCACCCAAACACCAAGACCAGTGAATGCTAGAACCGCAGCCCATACCGGTTCTCGATCCGCAGCAACCGCGAAGAGCACCGTCACTACGAGGTAAAACATTACCCCGAAGATAAACGTGTGCCAGACTTCGCTCGGGTTGCGGACATCCTCCCATGTGAAGAACCCGGTCAGCAGGTTGTTCACCTGCAAACTGAACGAAATCACGTATCCGAGGCAAATAACCAGTATATGCCACCAGAGTTCTGTGTAGAATCCGGTGAAGTTGCCATCGGAGACTACGATCGATGCAAATCCAGCAAGCACTGGAAGGCCGATCGTGTCCCCGATTTTGAAGCTCCAAAAGCGGCTGAAATAGAATTTCCGCTCCCCAAAGACTCGGATGAGCATGATTGCCCCAAAGTCGATGGCGAAAACGAGAAATCCTACCAGAGCTGGATGAAGCTTCCAGAAGAACGGAACAAAAGTCCCGAAATCTCCAGAAGACAAATCAGCACCTCCGTATTGCTAGAAACCTGGGTTGTCAATGTTCTAAGAGCACCAACCGAAGCTAATGCTCTCAATCAAATAAACCACAGACTGTGACTTACTTGATTTCTTTGTTCTTTTAAGTAAAGAACCCGCGGCGTTCAACGCTCGGTAAAGAAACTACTTGATGATACGGGCGATTTCTCCCTTGACGTTCTCTGGGTCCTCGGACTCCCAAGCTTTGGCAATAGCCTCGCGACATGGATCAACCCTTTCGGGGTGCTCCCTCAGCCAGATCAGAAGATCTGTCCGAAGTGTCGCGCAGTTTAGGTCGCAGTACCTGGTGATTATACCGTCCTCAACGACCCAGAACTTAATGTTGTTGTGAGTACCGCAAGTTCGGCATGCGTGCAAGCACGCACCAAACACTTTATTGCAGCTTCTGCCGTAAGGGCAAAAGTCCCACCGGACTTCCCTGACTTCGTACTCGTGGGTTTCCCCCCGAGCCCTAGCCAGATCGTGGAGCTTCTTAATAAGTTCCACGCCACTCTCCTTTCGGGCTACTTCAAGTGAGCACCTGACACAGCACCTCCGTAACATCCTCAGCAATCATAATTGGTTCACCCTCCTTTATCGGCTATTTTTGCCGTTGGATATCCAGATACTAAAAAGGCACCTGGTAACTGGCTTTAAATGTAGATCGCTTCG
>DASVHF010000035.1:0-5976 GCA_036382695.1 Candidatus Nanoarchaeia archaeon
GGATTGAATCCCTTTCTAATAATATCAGCGACCGTGTACACGTTCCCCTCCCGTCGGGCCATCTTTTTACCGTCAACCAGCAAAAACCCAGCGTGAATCCAGTAATTGACTACTTTTCTACTTATTGCGGCCTCACTTTGAGCAATTTCATCTTCGTGATGAGGAAAAACATTGTCTTCCCCACCGGTGTGAATATCGAAGTGATTCCCAAGATATTTCATGCTCATCGCGGAGCATTCTATGTGCCAGCCGGGAAAACCTTCACCCCAAGGACTATCCCACTTTAAATTTCGACCCGCTTCTGCTTTTTTCCAAAGGGCGAAATCGGCAGAATCCTTTTTATCAGTTTCGGTCGCAACCCGCACCGCCTCCAAAAGTTTGCTCGTTTTATCCAACGTGTTGCCGGAAAGCTGTCCGTATTTCGCGAATTTTTTAACGTTGAAGTATACGTTACCGTCAGTTTCATAGGCGTAACTCTTCTCGACCAACGTTTTAGTCAATTCAATCATCTCCTTAATATGTTCGGATGCTTTTGGAGAAACATCCGCCGGCAGAATATTTAACCTTTTCTCATCTTCAAAAAATTTTTTGGTGTATTCTGCGGCGATCTGCTGCGGGGTTTTGCCCGAGTTTAAGGCTTCAACAATTACCGGGTCGAAAGCAGCCCCACCACTTTCATCCGTCCGCATATGACCAACATCAGTTATATTTTTTATATGCTGGACTTTGTAGCCGTTGTAAAGCAAGATCCTCTTGAGAATATCCGCCGCCAAATATGTCCGTAGATTCCCAATATGAACATCGCGATAAACCGTCGGCCCGCAAGAATAAATCCCCACCTTCTTCGGATCAATTGGACTAAATTTTTCCTTTTTACGAGTAAGAGTGTTAGTTAAGAAAATATCGGCCATAGATTTAATTATACATTTTATTGAGTTTTGAATCTAACACCAAAAACTTGAATTCACTATGGGGTTTTAGTATAATCCTATGGTCGAAAGAAGAGCACATACAAGGCTACTAGCCATGAAGGAGGCCGATCATGACGACAGTCGCGGAGGTATTGCGAAAGTGGCGGGACAAGCTCTTCGTCTACATGGTGGTTTTCGTTTGGCCTTTCGTCGCTGCTGCAGTGGTCCTGTCCCTATTCGGCAGGCCTGAAGGAGCGGAAACAGTCACCAGCCGAGTCTGGCTGCCGCAAAGCGAGCAGCCTTTCGAGATATCACAACTGTCCACCACTAGAGAGACGAGGTCCGTCTCTTTGGAGGAGTTCCGCAAGCTTGGAAACGACAAGCCGATGGTATTCATCAATTGGGCTCCCACCACGTACCTCAAAATCGTCTACCTAGGAAGAGCGGAATACCCAAACGGTGACATTGTTCAGTACAAGACAGAGGCCACCGTTGCCGAAACTGGGTACGGTCAGCGCATCGGTAAGTACTCGCTTGACCAAAAGTCCCAAACCGCAACAGCAAACCTTGAAAGCGGTTACTGGGACGTAGACGGTCTTGTTTTGGGCTTCCTTCCTCCATCACGCTTGTACGCTGTTTCAACGCTGCTCTCCCTAGCAGCAGGCATGGCTTCTTTATTAGCCTACGGAGCTCTCATAGGTAAGCGTTGGTGGTGAGGAACCGTCAACACTCCCAACAGTCGGCGGGGTGTGTATTCGCTGTAGTGCGCACCTCGCTCCCTCTTTTCCTAACTTGTTACGTGTTGCGTATTACTTATTACGTGGCTAAAGCCATTTGAGGAGTTTGCGGAAGACGAGGACGAGAAGGGTGAGTATCACCAGCATTACAAAAAGAAGGATCGGCAAAGCTGCCGGATTTTTTTCGAACGGCAAAGGCACATTCATGCCAAATACGGAAGCAATAAGAGTCAATGGTAAAAATATGACAGTGATAACCGTGAGAACCCGCACAACATCGTTGGTAATAGTATTTACCAAAGCAGCTGTGGAATCATGCAACCCTTCTGCTACTTCTTTTTGCTCCTCAAGGGTCTGCCACTTTTTCTCAATGTGATCGATAATGTCGTTAAAGTAAACGCCCATATCTTCTTTGATTCCAACTAAACGCAGCCGGTCACGAACCTGAGGAATTATCACCCGCTGTGGACTAATAATTCTTCGGAAAATTAAGATGTTTCTTCTTTGGACTGAAAGATCTTCAATTTGTTTTGATATGTCCTCGCCTTCGAAAATTTTATCCTCGATTATATCCAGCTCTGTATCAATTCTGTAAAGAATTGTGAAAGTGGAGTCCATAATTTTGTTTAAAATAGTGTAAAGCAAAAATCCAGCTCCGCCTTTAAGGAAAATTTCGCCACGTACCTTTCTATCGTCCAGCGCATCGTCAAAAAGTTCCATAAGCGGCTTTATTCGCCCATCATGAATGGTAACTACAAAATCTTTACCAATGAAAACATCGACCTCAGCGCTCGTTATCCTCCCGCTTTTTTTCTCATAAGTCGGGAAATGGAGAACTATAAACAGATGGTCTTCGAATATATCAATTTTTGGCCGTTGGATCGGTGAGAGAGTATCCTCCAAAGTAAGTGGGTGGAAAGAAGGGAACTCCTTATCTAGCTTCTCAATGTCCGCTTTTGAAGGATGCTCAACATCAATCCAGCGAAGGCCATTCTCTATGATCGTTTGCATAGCCGGCCTCTCTACTGATCAAAAAAGCACACCTTCCCCTAGTTACTATTTTGATGTGCCTTAAATATTATATTTCCTTTAAACTACTAAATCAAGCATTCAAGCAGGCTATCAAGTGGAAAGAGTGTTTTTATGTTCAAATTTTGTCCAAGCCAACAAGCAGGCGTTCATTTTATGTGAGTTTTTCCTTAACTACTCTATTAACAAGACCCATGTCCGCTTTACCCTTCAGTTCACCTAACAACACTCCCATTACTCTACCTATATCCGATGTTGATGTTGCACCTAATTTGCTAATTTTCTTATCAACTAATTCCTTAATTTCTTCTTCACTAAGTTGCTGGGGCAAATATTCTTCTAGAATCTTCCATTCGTTTGTTTCCTTGTCAACAAGATCCTGCCTGTCACCTTTTTTGAATTGTTCAATCGCTTCTTTTCTCTGTTTGACCTCTTTGCCAATTACGGAGACAACTTCTTGGTCATTCGCCGTATAACTTGTCCCCTGCTTAGCGATTTCAAAATTTTTGATTGCTGACAGTAAAAGCCTCAGAGTCGAAACTTTCAACTCATCTTTTGCTTTCTGTGCATTTCGTAAATCGATTTGAATTTTTTCGGATAAATCGCTCATAATTTAAATCTCCTGAAGATTAATTCCTGGATCTATTTGGTCCAAACCAGTTATTTCCCAGAAAATTAGATTGTCTTTTTTATAACCGACTTTCGGACGATAGTAGCTAAATTCGTAGATGACCTTTTTAAGCGCCTCCAACCAACCGAACCTGCACTCAACTTCTCTGATCTTGGCTAAGGCTTCATCAATCATCCAGTTATTTGTTAACTCGTCCCCCCAAACTCTAAACCTCTCATCGACTCGGCCTTCATGAGTAACTTGGCGGACCGCGGGACTTGCTCCTCGTACAATTTCTACATCCGTCCAGTCCTGATCCCTCAAGATAGCTCCGGCTATTTCAGCCTCTTTTGGATCAATTGGTTCGGCTATTATCAAGTTCCAACCATCCCTCAACAGCTCTCGCCAGTGTTTTTCAAACTCAGCTTTGCCGATTATCTCGAAACATGGTGCGGTATCGGTCCTTGATTGATCATGATGAAAAGTACGGACGGTGTACCCATCAAACTGATCCAACCATGGTAAGTAACGTCGCCACTCCTCCTCCGACCGGACTAAGATATCGTTTTGAGTATTAAGACCTAACTCGCGCACGAGTCTAATTCTTTCGAATTTTGTCATCGCCGACTTCCTTATTATTTTATTAGTATTCTCTTCTTCCTTCAACTGCTCGGCTCAAAGTCACCTCATCTGCATATTCAATATCTGCTCCGACCGGCAAGCCTCTGGCTATCCGAGTAATTTTTATACGCAGCGGAGAAATTATTTTCTGGATATACATCGCGGTGCTTTCGCCTTCTACACTTGGGTTGGTAGCTAGTATCACTTCTTTTATCTTTCCGTTTTTTAGCCGTGGCAGGAGCTCTTTTATCCGTAAATGCTCTGGTCCTATTCCTTGAAGTGGAGCGATACTACCACCAAGCACATGGTAAAGACCAGTGTATGAGCGTGATTTTTCCAAGGCCAGTACATCCAGTGGTTCTTCAACTATCATTATCAAAGATCTATCTCTACTATCCTCGCTACAAACATCGCAAGGAGTCGTTTCTGCAATGTTGTAACAAGTAGCGCAGACTGTAGTTTTTTCTTTAAGTTCTCGCACAGCCACAGCTAATTTTTCGCTATATTCCTTTGGTGCGTGGAGAAGATGGTATGTAAGCCTCTCTGCGCTCCTTGGCCCAATTCCAGGAAGTTTTTCCAGCTGACCAATCAGATTAGCAACAGACTTAGGAATTTTCATCTATAGTATCATATCAAATTTTGCCCAAAGTTTGGAAGAGCCTCCAGACTTCGTCTTTTTGCTTGACTATTCAAAGCAAAAATGCTAAAACATGCTTGCTCGTTAATAGCTGCATAGCCTAGAAGAAAGGTCGAACCATGCAAGAGAGATTCCGTCCAGGTTTTCTCATCGCTGCCTACGTAGGCGTGTTGTTCATTATTGCCGCTTTCATCACTGTAGGTTACCCGTTCTTCTTCCGCGGATCGCTGGCTGATCCAAGTGTGGAGATGGACTTGAAGGAAGGCAAGGTCTGGCTCGATACTCAAATCGTCATGGAGTTTCGGGGGAGCCACTCGAAAGAGGCACTCCTTGAAACTCTTGAAATTTCGCCGAAGGTGAAAATCGGCGAGGATGATCTGAAAGTCGAGCATATCGCCCGCTTTCCCTGGCACGAAGGCTTTCCTTGGGCCAAGACGCGAGTGACCATCAACCCGGCCAAAAACGAGCTCTTTGCTCCAGAAACCTCTTACACACTTTCTATTAGGGGCAAGGTGCTCAACTTCGAAACGATCACCTTGCCGAAAGTGACTCGGTCTATAGCTGTGAATTGTAAACCGCAGCAAGGCCCGGCCTGGTGGAACGACGGCATGTCTACGGTAGCTTGCTTTGAGTTTATCTTCAACGAAAAAATCGTCTGGGAAGATCGATATTTTTCTGTTAGCCCACCCACGGATGTGCAGTTGAGCACTTCAGATTATAACGGAAAAACGTCGGTTTTTGTTGGTCCAAGCGAAAGGTGGGAGAATTCAACCGAATACACCCTGACGATCAAAAAAGGGCTCAAGGATATCTTTGGCCATGAGCTAGTTGAGGACTACTCCAATAGTTTTACTACCAGACCACCGTCTAAAGTAATTGAAGCAACTCCAGAGGGTGAAGGTGTCCCGATAGATTCGGTGATACGGGTTAAGTTTGATCGGCATGGCTCTCGAAATTCTCACGACTTGAAATTTGAGATCCACCCAAAAGTGGAAGGAGCCTTGGAGTGGGAGGATGGTCTCACTTTTGTCTGGAAACCTAAGGATAATCTGTCCTATTCTACTGGCTATTCAGTTGTGGTTGGTGGTATATCATGGGTTGGTGACCCAATTCCAGAATATCGCTGGAGGTTCAAAACCGAAGACCCGCCGGTTTCGGTGGAGATTCAGGAAACCACTCATAGCCCAAGGGCTTTGAGAGCAGTTGCTTCGGGCGGCATTGGTTCCTACTCCTATCAATGGAGCACAGGTGAAACTAGCGATTCAATTTCAGTTGACGTGCCGGCTGGAGAAACTTGGAATATTTCGGTGACGGTCAGTAGTGGTGATCAGTCTGCCACGGCCGAAATACAGGTGAAAGGACCACCGCTACCACCCCCAATCGAGCTGCCAATTGGAAATGGCACCGGAATTGCCGTTGGCAAAGTTGACG
>DASVHF010000036.1:0-1971 GCA_036382695.1 Candidatus Nanoarchaeia archaeon
TGAAAGAAAAGCTAAGTAGATACACTGCGCATATCATAGTTTTTTCTTGCATCCTCGCTATACTATGTTTTGTTATTGTTGCATGTATGACTTATCAGCCTATGCCTTCATCTCCCGCCACCTATAAATTTAGCGGCTACACTACTCCCGAAACCAAGCGCCCGGCCTCCGTCCGGTTTACTGTAGCAATTGTAGAACCGGCGTATAAGGAAGCTATTACCAAGACTTATTCGCGGGTCGTTAAAAGTTTTTCAAGCAGCATAGGGTCAGGGCTTGATCAGATACTCGTGGCAAAAGGAATGACCACAAAAGGCCCTTATGGAAGCCTGGATGAGCTGCCTTATCCGGACAAGAAAAATTCAAATCTTACCCTTACCGAGACCGTATTCATACAGACGGTGGAGCAAGCAGATGCTAATGCCCCAAGATATGGGCAGCCCAATACTTACTACACCAATAGTCAGGGGAAGAATGTGCTGTGCGAGGTACAATCCGGTAAGCTAACCGCGGAGGTATGGTTGACATTCGAGTTGAGGGAGCCATTATCCGCTGAAAAGATGTGGATTAAAAGGCTCGACCTGGGTACGCTGGAAAGAAGTTACAAAGTGGGGGTTGAAAAGTACATGTATCAAGATCCTGGCAATCCGTGGGTCCAACAGTGGAGATACGGTGAAGAGCAGTTTAATACGAAACCCGACGCCCTTGCCAGTATCTTAAATGAAGTATACCCGAATATCATGAAGTCGGCATGGGTTTATCTTGATACGGAAGAATTGCTGAAGCTGAACGAAAAGGTCAAGGAGATTAGACAACTGAAGAGGTATTAATTCAATCCAGGCTTCCATCAGGTTATCTGGCATAGCCAAACAACTGCCAGATATACGAGGAACACCAGCGAAAAATAAAGCAGCTTTTCCAGCTGCTTTATTTTTTTAGATGTTACTATATAAAAAACAGAAGCTGCGAAAAAAAACAGTACACTAACAATCGTGGTTATGCCCTCTATGTCTAGAAGCCTCATGATGAGATAGACCGATAAACAGAAACCCGCCACAAAAATTATTGCCATGGTTTTGGGGAGCCTGATGTAGTTCAAGATATTTATCACTCCTCCTGCCCTGTCTCCCTCCGTATCCTTGAAGTCCTTGACATGAGAAAGAAAAAAGGAAGCCAGAAATACGTACAACAGCACCTCTCTGTGCTGAAGGGTGGAATATACTTCGTATGACTTGACCAAGGCGCCGCCCGCAAGGAATACGCTGACACCTATGGCGGAGAGGATCAAATGCCCAATCGGGTAATATCTTCTGAGTCTCAAAGGTTGCGCCGAGTACACATACGATGCAGCCAATATGAAAAGCCAATAAAAAATGAAACTGATTTCAGCGGCTACCGCAAAGGCGAGGGACGGGAGCAGCAATATGTTTCCTATTCTACCCGCGTAACCCGCAGGAACGGCATTTTTTGCAATCGGTCTTTCCTTATTTGAGATCCTGTCTATTTCTATATCGTTAATGTCATTTAGTATCTTTGCATGGATAAAAAGAAGGGTGCTGGAGATCAGCGCCGAGAAAAACTTCATCATGTCTTCCATATTCAATATGCGGGGGTAGAGGGACGATTGGTATGCTAGCAGCAAGAAACCAAAGGCGAACAAAAAAATATAAATCAACCATCTGCTCGGATATAAAAAAGAAACAGCGGTCTTCAATTTTTCTTTGTCTTCTTTGTACAAGAGCCATGGTACCGTCAAAAAAATCAAAACAGTCGGCGCTAGATACATGTAAAGAAACTTGTGAGATTTCGTTATTGCAGTTACCGCATGCCCGGAAAGGCTATAAAAATCTATTCCACACATCATATAAATAGCCGGTAAATACCCGTAAAAGAAAACCGTCGTGTATAGCGCAAGAGACAGGAGGATGGCCCTTAAAAGCCGGGTCTTGAACACATAATAAGAAACATAAAAAG
>DASVHF010000037.1:0-28871 GCA_036382695.1 Candidatus Nanoarchaeia archaeon
TCAATGTGGCAGCAGGGATCTTGCAAAAGTTCAAGTTTCTACATCCTCAGCTGTTCCAACAGACTCAGTCCAATATAAATGCCTCATTTGTGGTAAACACTTTAGTTACACCGCCCCAAAGCAAGATAGTTAAAGAATTAGGAATCTGGTTCGTAGATGTATTTTCTCTATATTCTTGAGTGTTCTGATGGAACTCTTTATACCGGAATTACTGTAGATCTTGATCGGAGAATTGAGGAACATAATTCCTCTGAATTTGGGGCAAAATACACCTCAACACGAAGACCCGTAAAACTTGTTTATTCTAAAAAATTTTCCTATCGTTCCGCAGCTTCAAAAGAAGAAGCCCGAATCAAAAAACTCACCCGAGCCGAAAAATTGAGTTTTCTTGACACTTCAACCAAACAGACATAGGATTTTCGAAGATGAAAATTTTTGTTAAAGCGGAGCCACCTTCCACCAAACCTTCTCCGGAAATTTAACAGCTTGCTTATTCTCAAATTCTTACCCGTTGACAATTGTACATTTATAGTGTACATTTGAAATGTATGAAAAACACTAAACTACTTACAACCACAACTTTTAGAAACCACCTCGCCGATGTTATTGATGAGGTAAATGAAAAAGAGGATTATGTTTTGGTAACCGAGCGTGGTGAACCAAGAGCGGCTTTGGTAAATATTGACTTTTTTGAAGATTTGCTAGCCGCTAATTCCCCAGCCTTTATAAAAAGTATTGAGGAAGCGAGAGAAGACTTCAAAGCCGGCCGAGTTTACACCCACGAACAAGTCTTCGGCGATTTGTAAGACCAGTAAATGAGATTTAAATTAACCTACACCGAGAGGTCGCTAAAAGATATTTCCAAGTTAGACAGAGTAGTGAAGAGAAGAATAAGCAAAAGACTGCTTGAATTTTTGGCAAACCCAGTTAGGTATAGCGAACCAATCAGAGAATTTAAATTTGGGAAGCGACGATTTCGGGTCGGTGCTTACCGAGTCATTTTTGATATTGAGGGTGAAGAAATCGTTATTTTACGGGTTGGGCACCGACGCGAGGTTTACAAATAATCCTTATTCTCAAATTCTTGAGAACATTAGAATAAGATTTTCTTTATATCTCATCAAAATAAACATCTTTAGACTTTGCTCAAGATAAGATAAAATCCATTGAGATGACATACCAAGTAGGCAGTCGGTACCCAGCGCCAGGGGATAAAGTGAAAATAGTTCAGAAAAAAGATTATTCATCCGGGAAATTGATAGAAGGTATCGTCAAAGATGTGCTGACTAAAAAGCAAAACCATCCTCGCGGTCACAAAGTGAGGCTGACCAACGGGATAATCGGTCGCGTCCAAGAATTTTCCGAAGAAAAAGACCATTTAAGACCTTCCATTCTTTACAAACCATCGGAAGACGATTTAGCTTAAGCCGCGATCATTTGATTTTCTTGACAGAACTGCTTGCTTTTCCGATAATTACAAGTAAAGGAGGCTTTATGGACGATGCATATCGAGATGCATATGAGGCCAACCGCAAAGCGCAAGAAGCGAAGGAACTGCGAAGCGAAGAAGCGCTACATAGAGATAACCCAAGGATTGTCCAGGATCTGGAAGATGCAGCCAGAAATCTAGATACTGAAGCTGCAGACCTTCAAGCTCAAACAGCCGAAGACGTTGCTGCCGAGACTGCTCCAGCTGACGATTCGGAGTAAACGACCTACTCTTTCATCAAAACAGCCTATTTGTATAATCCCTAGCTAAATACTTTAGGTGTGATTTTAAATCAACGATCTAGCTTTTTGTGATTAGGGACGTATGAGTAGCCGTTGTTATCGGGGAAACCACAACTTTTTGTTTCGTAACAAGGCGCCACTTTCAAATTATTGCTGAACAAACCTTCAAAATATTTCCACATAAAAAAGGGCAATTTGTGCGAACCATCTTTAAACCTTCCCATTGTGAAGTCGGCCATGTAAGCGTAGAAGTGTTGATCATCAACGCGATCGTAATTAATTACATCAAGATCAGGACAGAAACAATACTTATCAACAAGCCATCGAGCTCTTTTAATAGTTTGGAAGTACTTTTTATTGTCCATTTGTGACAGGCTAATCATGTCATTTATCAAACCTTCCCTTGTTAATTCATCTTTCCTTAGTTTCTCCCACCAAGCGTGGGCAAACTCGTGAATAGCCACTTCATCACTGGCAGTATTTAATTTGATGTTTTTGCTACCCGGTTTCCAATAGCCGCTGTGGGTGAATCCGAACGGTTTTTTCTCTGATAGATTCATTACATCAATTGTTGTTTCACTTCTTAAGTAACCCCTCGCTTCGGCAGCGAATCCATATTGATACATAACCTTTTCTCGAAAACCGTAGGAGGTATAATTGATGAAAAAATAGACGACTCCAGGTGACATTAGAACAATGATCATTAGAGCCGTTACCAGTCCATATAATAATTTTTTCCTAGACCTCTTCCGAAAGATTTCTCCAGAAATCTCACTTTTAGACTGGTCTTGGGGAAATTGGTGTATTTGGCCAGCCTCCCCTAAAAATATCTGACATGTTGGGCAGTAAGATTGGTCGTCTTTTGTAGTCGAACGTTGTCCACAAACTGGACACCTCATATCTATATTATAGAAGAATTAGTAGCCTGCTATAAAGTAGACCCGGCAATTTACAAAGGAGTGCTACGCTTGTTGACAGTTTTAAGTCAAATGGAATATAATCCGCTTCGTACTTCGGAATTTTCATAGGAACTTAGTGACGCAGAACGCAAAGCGTTCTTAACCGCAGGTGCAGAGCGCTTAGCGATCTATTTCTTAGTACTCTCGCGGATTGCGACCACTCTCGTGGGCTAAATCTACCGCAGACCTGGAAAGGCAGGCGTTTTTTATTTCTAGCTATCAGTAGGGTTCGGCAAATCATTTTACCGATCCCTGTTTTCTGATTGCTGGTTGCTGACTGTATGCCAACAATAGGCCAACTTGTACGAAAAGGTAGAAAAAAAGTAACTCGCAAAGTAAAAGCTGCAGCAATGCGGGGGTCTTTCCATACCGTAAAGAGAAAGATGACGCCGACTACTAATCCTCAAAAACGAGGTGTGGCTGTTGTGGTAAAGACTATGACGCCAAAAAAACCAAACTCAGCACTACGAAAGGTGGCTAGAGTACGACTTTCAAATCGTAAAGAAGTCACTGCCTACATTCCTGGTATGGGCCACAACCTGCAGGAGCATTCGATAGTTTTAGTCCGCGGCGGTAGAGTGAAAGATTTGCCAGGTGTGAAATACCATGTTGTCCGTGGTCATTATGATACTGCGGGTGTTGAGGGTAGGAAACAGGGGAGAAGCCTTTATGGAAGCAAAAAACCTAAAGAATAGTTCTAAGATCTAAGCTTTAAGCTATAAGTTAGAATCCAAATTTTTAAAGCTTACAACTTAGAACTTATAACTTACGACTAACTATGCGAGGTAGAAGAGCAGAAAAAAGAAAACTAGAACCAGATAATCTCTATAACAGCCGATTGGTACTTCGACTTATAAATCATATGATGAAAGATGGTAAAAAGAGTACGGTTGAGAGTGTAGTGCACAAAGCTTTTGAAAAAATTAAGGGGGGTGGTAAAGACCCAATCGAAGTTTTTGAAACAGCAGTGAGAAATGTTGGTCCAAGAATGGAAGTTCGCCCACGCCGAATAGGTGGAGCTTCCTACCAAGTACCAATTGAGGTGAGAGGCGACAGGCGAGAATCGCTTGCTCTGCGTTGGTTGGTTTCTTACGCAAAGGCAAGGCCGAGTGCTGAATATAAAACAATGGTAGATAAATTAGCTGCCGAACTGGAAAATGCTGCCACTGGGACGGGTGGAGCAATCAAGAAAAAGGACGATACTCACAGGATGGCAGAGGCGAATAAAGCGTTCGCTCATTTTAGATGGTGATATGGTACGAACGCCTTGCGATAACTGCGTAGACTATTGAAATCTATGCTTCAATAGTAACCCCGTTATCTAAAAGCTATCGCGCACTTTCGCTGGTAATTTTGTATAATTGTTGTAACTGCCGCGGCACCAAGAGGGTGTTTTTTGATGGAAAAAGAAATATCTAAAGAATCTAAAATAAAAATGGCCCAATTGGAATCTGTAATAAAAGCAAGAGAACATGAGTTAAAGATTCATGAAAGTACCAGTAACATGTTTCCGTTGTCTCAGCTGTTTTTCAAATATAAATACGGGAGCATTGTTGGAATTGGAATTGCTATAATCGCCATTTTAATTATTTTAGCTTATAAATTTATAGGTGGTTAATTTTTGATATGGTAGAAGAAGTTAGTTTAGAAAAAATCAGAAACATTGGAATAATTGCCCATATTGATGCTGGGAAGACCACGATTACTGAGCGTGTTCTTTTTTACACCGGTAAAACTTACAAAATTGGTGAGGTGCATAAAGGTGAAGCTGTAATGGACTGGATGGCTCAGGAGAAGGAACGGGGTATTACCATAACGAGTGCTGCAACTACCACTTTTTGGAATACAAAAGACGGACCGCTTGAGGGACAAAGACATCGAATAAACATCATTGATACACCCGGCCACGTCGATTTTACAGCGGAAGTTGAAAGATCCCTACGCGTACTGGATGGTGGAGTAGTTGTCTTTGATGGGAAAATGGGGGTTGAACCCCAGAGTGAGACAGTTTGGCGACAGGCTGATAAATATAACGTTCCAAGAATCTGCTTTATTAATAAATTGGATGCAACCGGTGGTGATTTTTATAAAAGCCTGGATTCGATTAAGAAAAGACTTGGAAGCAACGCACATCCGATCAACCTGCCAATAGGCGAAGAGCAAGGTTTTAAAGGGGTAGTGGATCTAATTAGAAAAAAAGCCACTGTTTATATAGACGAACTAGGTAAAGAGTCAAAGGAGACTGAAATACCAGCAGAACTTAAGGAAAAAATAGATGAATATCGTGGAAAGTTAGTGGAGCAAATAGCCGAACACTCAACGGATGAGCTGCTCGAGAAATATTTAGCCGGCGAAGAGCTGACTACTGATGAACTAATTCACGGCTTACGTGTTGCCACTATTGCCGGAAAAATCGTACCTGTAATGGCTGGAAGCGCTTTGAAAAATAAAGCTATCCAACCACTGTTGGATACAGTCGTCGAGCTGCTGCCATCACCTTTAGATGTACCGCCAGTAAAGGGAAAGAACCCCGAGACAAATGAGGAAGAAGAAAGAAAGACAAATGAAGCCGAGCCATTTGCAGCTTTAGCGTTTAAAGTAATGAGTGATCCCTTTGTTGGTCGATTGACCTACTTTAGAGTTTATTCTGGGAGGCTATCCGCTGGAAGTTATGTTTACAATTCCACTAAGGATACGAAGGAGAGGGTCGGTCGAATTTTACTGATGCACGCCAATGCGCGGCAAGAAATCAGGGAAATCTCTGCTGGAGAAATCGGTGCGGCAGTTGGGCTAAAAGGAACCTTTACAGGTGACACTCTGTGTAGCGAAGAAAAGCCTGTTGTTCTGGAGGCGATTCGCTTCCCAGAGCCGGTAATTTCTTTGGCGATTGAACCAAAGACAAAAGTCGATCAAGAAAAAATGGGGCTATCTTTGGTTAAACTTGCCGAAGAAGATCCGACATTTACGCTGAAGTCTGACCAAGAGACAGGCCAATCAGTTATTTCTGGGATGGGAGAGCTGCACTTAGAAATTATTGTCGATCGGATGAAACGAGAATTTAATGTCGAAGCAAACGTAGGCCGTCCTCAGGTAGCTTACAAAGAAACAATTCGGAAGATTTCACAGGGTGAGGGAAAATATATTCGACAAACTGGAGGCCGAGGTCAATACGGCCACTGCTTTATTCGTGTAGAACCACGAGGGCGGGGTGAAGGTAGCGAATTTGTCTCGGAAGTTGTCGGCGGTGCAATTCCGAGAGAATTCATTCCGGCTGTCGAAAAAGGAGTGAAAGAAGCCGCAGACAATGGGGTCACAGCTGGCTATCCGATGGTAGATTACAAAGCAGCGGTCTATGATGGGACTTATCACGAGGTAGATTCTTCCGAGATTGCCTTCAAAATAGCCGGCTCGCTTGCGTTTAAGGAGGCTACTAAGCGCGCAGATCCGGTGGTCCTCGAGCCCATCATGAAAATTGAAGTAACAACACCAGAAGAATTCATGGGTGATGTAATCGGAGATTTATCCTCAAAAAGAGCCAGGATAGAAGCTAGTGATCAAGTAGGTAACGCTCGAGTAATAAGGGCTCTTGTACCACTAGCCGAGATGTTTGGATACGCTACAGCCTTGCGAAGTTTGACTAGTGGTAGAGCTTCGTTTAATATGGAACCTTCTCATTACGAGGAAGTGCCAACAAACATTGCTGCAGGTTTGGCGAAAAAAGGTTCCTAAAAAAGGTGTTGACTTCTTGGTTGGAAGTCACTAAAATTGCTACGCTGAAAGTCTATTATTAATGTAACCTTACTAAACTGACAGGAGGTAAAATGGCAGAAACAAAAAAATTTGAAAGAACAAAACCCCATATCAATGTGGGAACTATTGGTCACGTGGACCATGGCAAAACTACTCTTACCAGTGCGATAACAAAGCTGCTTGCTAAAACTGGTAAGGCTGAATATATTCCATTTGATTCGATTGATAAAGCACCGGAAGAAAAGCAACGAGGTATTACTATTGCTTTGGCACACGTTGAATACGAGACGGATAAGCGACATTATGCTCACATCGATGCTCCAGGACACGCTGATTACATTAAAAACATGATTACTGGAGCTGCTCAAATGGACGGCGCGATTTTAGTAGTCTCTGCTGCCGACGGCCCAATGCCTCAGACAAGGGAACATATATTACTCGCTCGCCAAGTAGGTGTGCCAGCCATAATTGTCTACATGAATAAAGTGGATATGGTTGATGACAAAGATCTTCTTGATTTGGTTGAAGAAGAAATTCGAGAACTACTAGACAAATACGAATTTCCAGGTAAAGACACACCAATAGTTAGAGGCAGCGCACTGAAAGCTTTAGAGGGAGACGCGGAAGCAGAAAAAAGTATTGAGGAGCTTTTAAAAGCTGTTGATGAATTTATTCCAACTCCTACCAGAGATCTGGACAAACCATTCCTGATGCCAATTGAAGATGTTTTCTCTATCAAAGGTCGTGGTACTGTAGTGACTGGAAGAGTTGAGCGTGGAAAGATAAAAGTAAACGACTCGGTTGAGGTAGTTGGGATCCGGCCAAAAACCACCCCCACAGTTGTTACAGGTGTTGAAATGTTTAGAAAGCAGCTTGATGAAGGTCAAGCTGGAGATAACATTGGTTTGCTTCTTCGAGGGGTAGAAAAAGATGACGTTGAGCGAGGTCAAGTTATAGCTATTCCAGGGAGTATCAAGCCCCACACTGAATTTGAGGCTGAAGTTTATGTTTTAACAAAGGAAGAAGGCGGCCGACACACCCCATTCTTTACAGGGTATAAGCCGCAATTTTATTTCAGAACAACCGATGTAACAGGAGATGTAGCCTTGGCTCAAGGGACCGAGATGGTCATGCCAGGTGATAACACAAATCTTAAAGTGAAACTAATTGGCCCAGTTGCTTTGGAGGAAGGTTTGCGCTTCGCTGTTAGAGAAGGTGGTAAGACAGTTGGTGCAGGAGTGGTAACCAAGATCGTTGCCTAAAAGGCACCGCAAGTGTTAATTCGATATGCCAAAAGGACGTCTACGGGTACGTTTAAAATCCTATGACTCTAGGGTTCTTGATGACTCTGCAGAAGAGATATTGGATACAGCAATTCGTACTGGTGCAAAGATTGCTGGCCCAATTCCACTTCCAACAGAAAAAGAACTCATTACTGTGACTACCTCTCCGCACGTAGATAAGGATGCAAGAGAGCAGTTTGAAATTAGGACTCATAAGCGTCTGATAGACATAATTGAACCGACACCAAAAACTCTAGACGCACTTATGCATCTTGAGCTTCCTGCAGGGGTAGATATCGAGGTAAGAATGTGAGGTTTGTTTTAATACAGCACTAAGAAGTTGAGAACTCTTTTCCAAAGATAAAGAAAAAAATCTGGGCCGAAAGGCCCATATTTGGTATTTAAAAAATATGTTGAAGGGTTTGATAGGCAAAAAGATAGAAATGAGTCAAAGCTTTGATAAACATGGTCGAATAGTGCCGGTAACAAAGATTACAGTTGCCGCAAACTACATTGTTCAAGTGAAGCAAACTGAAACCGATGGTTACAGATCTATCCAAATTGGCTATGAAAAAAAGAAAAAAGCGACCAAACCTTTAAGGAGTCATGCTAAAAAGGCTGGTTTAGATATTGTGCCAAAATATTTACGTGAGGTCGAATTTGACGGCGAATTACAGGTAGGTAATAGAGTTACTCTCGATCAAGTGTTCCACCGGGGCGCTTTAGTAGATATTAGTGGACTGAGCAAAGGTAAAGGTTTCGCTGGTGTAGTCAAGCGTTGGGGATTCTCTGGTGGTCCTCGTACCCACGGACAGTCGGATAGGGAAAGGGCGCCTGGTTCGATTGGTGCTACTACTACACCAGGGAGAGTTTTCAAAGGCTTAAAAATGGCAGGTCGTATGGGTGGCCAACAGACAACAGCCCAAGGATTAGAAATAATAAAGGTAGATAATGAAAAAGAAGAACTTTGGATAAAAGGGTCCGTTCCGGGGTCACGTGGAAGCCTACTCTTAATTAATAAATCTAAAAAAAAGAAAAAAGCCTATCATGAACTGGAGATTCCGATTGCTCCACAGGTTACCACGGAGAAAAAAGAAGTAGGTGAAGAACAAGAAAGTAAAGAACAAGAATCCTTGAAGGAAAAACTAGCGGCTCAAGTGCCAAGCGAAACAGGTGAAGAACGGTCGGAGGAGGAAAATGCAGGGGAATAAAAATGGCTACTGACAAGAAAACAAAAACTAAAAAAAATATCAAAAAGGCAGGTCAGAAGAAAGCTGACGATAAACCGCGAGTCCCCTTATATAACCAAAAAGGTGAGGTGGTAAAAAACATATCTTTGCCTGAAAAGATCTTTGGTCAAAGGCCGAATCCACCTCTACTCTCTCAGGTTATTAGGGTATATTTGTCGAAGAAAAAACCGCACCTTGCAGTAACCAAAACTAGATCGCAAGTAAGCGGTAGTGGTAGAAAACCTTGGCGGCAGAAGGGTACAGGAAGAGCGAGAGTTGGTAGTATCCGAGCCCCGGGGAGGCGAGGAGGAGGTGTTGTTTTTGGTCCGGTTCGGAAAGAGGGAGGTCTTAGTCTAACTAAAAAGATGCGTAAAAAAGCCCTCGCAATTGCTCTTTCGGGAAAAGTTGTAGAAAGAGTTATAGTTTTAGTTGATAAATTGAATTTCAAAGAACCGAAATCTAAGAAAGCAGCCCAGTTGCTAGGTAAAATCACGCCTGGAGCTAAAAAAACAATCCGGTTAGTTCTGGAGGACATGGATGAAGCTACTGTGAAATCATTCAGAAATCTGAAAGAAGTTGAGATATCTAGAGCGCTGGACCTAAGCACCCTAGATGTGCTAAAATCTTCTCGTTTAATTTTTACTTTGGAAGCCCTAGAAAAATTAAAGGAACGTTTCGGAGAAACTGATGTCAAGAATAATTAAAAAGCCTGTTCTGACTGAAAAAAGTTTACAAGAAGCAGCCAAAGGTAGATTTACCTTCGAAGTCGAGCTTGCTGCCGACAAGAAAACTATAGCCCAGGCCGTAAGAAAGGCTTTTAGCGTTGATGTTTTAGAAGTTAGAACGAGAATTCTGAAGGGTAAGCGAGTTAGAATACGCGGGACTAGATTGGAGGCAAGAGGTCCGCTAGTTAAGAAGGCTACTGTGAGGTTGAAATCAGGTCAAAAAATTTCGGTTTTTGAGACAGCTTGATCTATAATTATCTAACGAATATGAGAAGAAAGATTAATGCTAAAAAAAATGGTGCAAGCAAATCAACCGTGACTAAACCGGTGAGGTCTCTATTAGGAGTTTTACCAAAGTCTGGTGGTAGAGATCATAAGGGTCAAATCTCTGTCCGTCACATTGGTGGCCGACACAAAAGAATTTATCGAAAAGTAGATTTCAAAAGAAACAAATTTGGTATTAGCGCAAAAGTCGCTGCCATCGAATACGACCCAAATAGAAGTGCCAATATCGCCCTACTATATTATATAGATGGGGAGAAGCGCTATATTCTTGCACCAGAAGATCTAAGAGTTGGTGATAGAGTTGTTTCGGGCGAAAAGGTAGATGTCAAGTCAGGTAATACCATGCCCCTTAAGAATATTCCGGTTGGCCTACAAATACATAATATTGAGCTTATCCCAGGAAGAGGAGCCCAAATCGTTAGGAGCGCTGGCGCAGCTGCTACCCTTTCGGCTAAAGAAGGGAAATACGCCCATTTACGCTTACCTTCTGGTGAACTAAGAAAAGTCTCGCTTGATAACCTAGCAACAATTGGTCAGATAGGCAACCTTGAATTAAAGAATGTAGTTAGGGGTAAAGCGGGTAGAAGCCGCTATTTGGGTGTGAGACCAACAGTCCGTGGTTTAGCTATGAGCCCGCGTGACCATCCTCACGGTGGTGGTGAGGGTCGGAGTGGTATAGGCATGCCTTCACCAAAGAGCCCGACTGGTAAGAAAACCTTGGGAAAGAGAACAAGAAAGCCAAAACCAAGCGACAAACTTATTTTGGAGAGGAGAAAATAATGACACGAAGCAGAAAAAAAGGGCCTTATATTGATCAAAAATTATTGAAAAAAGTAAAATTAGCTAAAGAAAAGGGGGACCGCAGTCCAATTAAAACTTGGGCCCGAAACAGCCAAGTCTCGCCAGAAATGGTGGGGGTTACCGTGGCTATTCATAATGGAAAAACATTCACACCTGTTTTTATCTCTGAAGCAGCTGTTGGACACAGGTTGGGCGAGTTCGCGCCAACACGAAAATTTACCGGTCATGGAAGCGTAAGTAAACGAATTATGACACCGACCTAAATCTTGAAAGGAATTATTTATGACCCAAGTAGTAGCGATAAGCAAAAATTTAAGAGTTTCACCAAAAAAAGTGCGGATTGTAGCTGAAAATTTTTCTGGAAGAACAGCGAAAGATGCCCTCGAATCATTAAGATTTGTACCAAAAAAGGCAGCAGTTCCCCTGACAAAAGTTATTAAAAGTGCTATTGCAAACGCCCAGAATAATAAAGGGATCAAGCCTGAGGGGTTGGTAATAAAAGAAATTTTGGTCGACGCAGGCCCGACTCTAAAAAGAATTAGACCTGTTTCGCGAGGAGCAGCACATCAAATTCTGAAGAGAACAAGCCAAATTAAAGTATTATTGGAGGAAAAATAAACCCATGGGGCAGAAAGTAAATCCAACTGTGGCCAGGTTAGCCCTTACGCATAACTGGTCCTCTCGTTGGATTGTTAGCGACGATAAAAAATATAAAGAATTTTTGCTTGAGGATGTTAAGATTCGGAGGTTGGTTATGGATAAGCTAAAGGCTGCTGGTGTGAGTAGAGTGGTTATTGAACGACCGGCTGGAAAAATTAAAATAAATGTCCACGTAGCCCGACCGGGTATGGTGATTGGCAGAGGTGGGGCTGGAGTCGAAGAATTAAGAAGGGCAATTGAAGAAAAAATCGGACAAAAAACTTCACTAAATGTCGAAGAAATAAAAAAACCAGATCTTGACGCTTATTTAGTCGCCCGGGGAATATCAGATCAGATTGAAAAGCGTTTTCCAGTGAAAAGGGCGATGCTTCAGGCTGCGGAACGAGTGATGAGAGGTGGGGCAACTGGGGTAAAAATCATTTCCTCAGGTAGAATTGGCGGTAGAGAGATTGCTAGGAAAGAAAAGCTAACTCGCGGTAGCATTCCTACCAGTACGCTGCGAGCTAACATCGATTTTGCTAAGGTTGATGCAAAAACAGCCACGGCTGGCGTGCTTGGTGTAAAGGTATGGATTCACAAAAGCCAGGAGAAGTTTGGAGAATAACATATGTTGCAACCAAAACGAGCGAAATATCGAAGAGCTTTTAGAGGGAGACGTACTGGTGTAGCAACTAGAGGGAGTTCGATTAAGTTTGGCGACTACGCCATCAAAACATTGGAGGCAGGCTGGATAAGCGCCAGGCAAATAGAGAGCGCGCGGAGAGCTATAACCCACTACACGAAACGTGGTGGCAGACTTTGGATTCGGGTTTTCCCGGATAAACCAATTACCAAAAAACCTCCTGAGACCAGGATGGGTTCAGGTAAAGGAGGCGTTGATCATTATGTCGCCGTGGTGAAACCAGGAACTATTCTTTTTGAGATGAGTGGGGTGGATCAGGAAACCGCCCAAGAAGCTATGAGAAGAGCGTCGGCAAAACTGCCTGTTGGGGTGAAATTTTTAACTGCACAAGGATGATCTTATGGCTCTTGCTAGAAAGAAAGTAGACTACAATCAAAAAGAACAAAAGGAGCTTCTCAAACTATTAAGTGAAAAGGAAAAAGAGTTTTTAGAAGTTAGCATGTCGGCCGCCCAAGGAAAAATAAAAGATACGCATGTTGCCAGGAAGCTTCGTAAAGAAATTGCCAAGGTTAAAACTGCCCTGCGAATTAGAGAAATGGGAGTTTGATATGGAGTTTATAGGCCAGGTGGTAGGTGCAAAAGTAGATAAAACCGCTATTGTTGAGATTAGGCGCTTAGTCGTCCATCCTTTGTATAAAAAAAGAATGTTGAAGGTGAAAAAATTTAAAGTTCATGATGAAATTGGTTTGAAAGTTGGGGATAAAGTAAGGATTGTAAGCAGCCGACCAATCTCTAAGAATAAATATTTTAAAGTAGCTCAGGTACTAACTTCTAAATTGCATCAGGCGAAGTCAGGTACAGAAAAATGATCCAGACCAGAAGTATATTAAATGTCGCTGATAATAGTGGTGCAAAAAAATTAATGTTGATTGGTATTCCTCGTAGAAGCAAGCAAAGATTTGCCCGCCTTGGTGATGTAATCACGGCGGTTGTAAAAAAAGCAGATTCCCAAGGGACAATCAAAGATTCTGAGATCGTCCGTTGCCTGGTGGTTAGGACAAAGAAAGAAGCTAGACGCGTAGATGGGTCTTACATTCGTTTTGATGAAAATGCAGCCGTGGTGATTGATAATCACGGTAATCCACGAGGAAGCCGAATTTTCGGCCCAGTAGCCAGAGAAGTACGAGAAAAAGGTTTTACTAAGATAGCCTCGCTTGCACCGGAGGTGGTTTAAATATGAAATTAAAATCAGGGGACGAGGTCTTGGTTCTACAGGGCAAAGATAGAGGAAAAAAAGGAAAAATAGAAAAACTTTTGCGTAAAAAGAGTCAGGTTTTGGTGACTGGATTAAATTTATATAAAAAACACATAAAAAAAAGAGGTAATAAGCCCGGTGGTATTACTCAAGTAATGAAACCACTAGCGATTTCAAAGGTTGGGCTAGTTTGCCCTAAATGTAATTTGGCGACTAAGATAAGCTTCAAGATTCATAATGATCAAAAGATACGGGTATGCAAAAAATGCAGACAGGAAATTTGAGAGAAAAATATCTAAAGGAAATTAGAAAAAACTTAAAAACTTCTCTAGGGAAGAAGAATATATATGAGGTTCCAAGACTAGAAAAAATTGTCGTCAATACAGGCTTCGGCAAAATATCTACCGATGGGAAGATGAAAGAAGCGATTGCAGACAAGCTAGCAACGGTTGCAGGACAGAAACCTATGCATACGAGCGCAAAAAAGGCTATAGCAGGTTTCAAAATCAGGGAAGGCCAAATAATCGGCGCTAAGGTGACATTGAGAGGGGAAAAAATGTATCATTTTTTTGAGAAACTAGTATCAATTGCACTACCTCGGCTAAGAGATTTTAGAGGGGTGAGTGAAAAATCCTTTGATAAGAGGGGTAATTATACACTTGGCTTTCATGAGATTAACGTCTTCCCTGAGGTAGAGTACGATCGGACTGAGAAGCCAGTCGGTTTGGAGATAACTATCCAAACCAGCGCCCAAACAAGTGAAGAAGCGAAGGCGCTATTATCGCAGCTAGGGATGCCGTTTCGTGATCGTGGTGAAAAACGACATAGACTGGTAGAGCAAACTGCAAATTTAAGTGAGTAACTTAAAGGTTTATTAAAACCATGGCAAAAAAATCTTTGGTCGTAAAAGCAAAAAAAGAACCAAAATTTAAGGCACGGGCTAGAAACCGCTGTCATCTTTGTGGTAGGCCTAGAGCTTATATGCGCAAATTTGGGATTTGTCGGATTTGCTTTCGTGAGCTCGCGCATAGAGGTGAAGTGCCGGGAGTAGTTAAAGCAAGTTGGTAACTGATTATGTCCCGCTGGTGCGTGACGTAAGTTAGGAACTTATATTCCGCTTTTCGCGTGATGTAACTTAGAAAGTTATGGATCCAATCGCAAACACGATTACAACTATAAAGAACGGCTACCTTGCTAGGAAAAAAAGTGTGGTAGTTCCGTATTCGCGTTTGAAAGAGGATGTCGCAAAAAAAATAAAAGAAGCAGGCTTTGTGGAATCAGTTAAAAAAACAGAGGATAAACGAAGCTTGGAAATTAGCCTGCTTTATGAGAACGGTAACCCAGCAGTTTCCGATATTAAGAGAACATCAAAACCATCTCTGCGAATCTACACTCCTGCGAAGAGGATACCGAGGGTTTTGGCAGGTAGAGGTGAGGTGATTGTCTCTACCTCAAAGGGGATTTTGACTGGCGAACAAGCAAGAAAAGCCAGGGTCGGAGGCGAATTACTTTTAAAAGTTTGGTGAGGAGCAAATTCATAATCTGTGATTCATGCCAAGTAGTTAGAAATTATGAGTAGAGTTGGTAAAAAACCGGTAAATCTACCTGAGAACGTTCAAGTAGAAATAGACCATAAAGTGGTTGTTAAAGGGCCATTGGGAGAACTTTCTGTGGGATTGCCAAAAGAAATAAAAGTGGAGAAAAAAGAAAATAATCTTTTCATTTCCCGTAGGAATGAGAGTAAGGAGGCAAGGTCGCTGCATGGATTAATGAGAAGTTTGATTGCTAACATGGTTGAGGGAGTAACATCTGGGTTTAAAAAGACACTTGAGCTTTCTGGAATTGGTTTTCGTGCTAATCTCGCTGGAAGTAAGCTAGTTTTGTCTGTGGGGTTTTCTCATCCGATTGAAGTAGAACCGCCAGAAGACATAACCTTTGCGATTTCGGGAAATAAAGTTACGGTTAGTGGTATAAATAAAGAATTGGTTGGTAGAATATCAGCACAGATACGAGCAATTCGACCGCCGGATGTGTATAAGGGTAAAGGTATTAGATATGAAGGTGAGGCTGTTCGACGCAAACCTGGTAAAGCTGCCAAAGTAGGTGTGGGAGGATCTGGCTAACATGAATAGGCAGGCGCGTATCTTACGAAAAAAAAGCATAAGAGCAAAAGTGAAGGGTAATCAGCAGCGCCCACGGCTAAACGTCTTTCGTTCCAGCAAACATATTTACGCCAGTTTAATAAATGATCAAGAGGGGAAGACGATGACTGCAGCGAGTGAGAAAGATATTCAAAGCGCAAGTGAATTATCTAAAACAGAAAAGGCTTATCTAGTAGGAAAAGCTATCGGCCAGAAAGCTACTAAAAAGGGTTTTAAAAAAGTAGTATTTGACCGCAGCGGCTTCTTATATCACGGTAGAGTAAAAAAGCTAGCCGAAGGTGCCCGAGAATCCGGACTTAAGTTCTGAGTGGAGGAACTATGAACGAATACACAGGCGAAAAAGAATTTGAAGAAAAAATTGTTCAGGTAAACCGAGTTTCAAAAAAAACAGCCGGAGGAAACAAAATTGGGTTTTCTGTTTTGGTTGTTGTGGGCGATAAAAACGGTAATGTTGGGGTTGGCTTGGGTAAGGCCCCAGGAGTACAAGATGCGATTAAAAAAGGTGCAAATTATGCAAAAAAACACATGATCTCCGTTCCAATGGTAGGGACTACGATTCCACACGAAGTTTTTGTCAAGAGAGGAGCTGCCAAAGTTTTACTGAAGCCAGCATCTAGAGGTACCGGAGTAATCGCCGGCGGTGCGGTGAGAGCAGTAGTTGAAGCAGGTGGTATCCGTGATATATTGTCAAAAGTACTTGGTACCTCTAATCAAGCATCGAATGTCTACGCTACACTAGAGGCTCTAAAGATGCTCGCGTCGATCGAGAAAAAGAAAGCCAGGGGGTGGTTGATAGAAGATAAAGTTGTTAGTTCGAAAGAGAAAAAAATAGTGAGATCAAAAAGCGGTGCTAAGGAAAAACCAGGTACCAGAAAAAGAAAGAGCCCAGAGACAAAAAAGAAAATCGACATAAAGAAAAAACCATGAGAAGGTTTCATACATGAAATTACACGAACTCTCAAAGATTAAGACAAAAAAAGCCAAAAGACTCGGCCGAGGTGAATCCTCTGGTAAAGGAGGATCAGCTGGCCGTGGGGTAAAAGGTCAAAAACAGCGTGAGAAAGTGAAAGCTGGCTTCGAAGGAGGGCAGCTACCAATTTATCAGCGGCTTCCACAAAGACGAGGCAAAGGGAATACCCAAAAAACAAAGGCAGTTACTGTTACAACGCGTCAGTTGAATAAATTACCGGCTAATGCCGTTGTGGACGAAAAGAATTTGAGAGAAATTGGTCTAATACCAAAAGCTGGCGGGAAGGTGAAAGTAAAAGTAGTTGCCCGTGGAGGGTTAGAAAAAAAGTTGAAAGTAAACCTTTCGGTAAGTCAAAAAGCAGCGAGGTTAATTGAAAAAGTTGGGGGAAAATTACTCAATGAGAACCCTGCTTAATATTTGGAACACACCCGATCTTAGAAAAAAAATCCTTTTCACCATTCTCATTATTGTAATTTTTAGAATTACTGCCCATATCCCAATGCCCGGGGTAGATGTTGCTACTCTCCGCGATTTTTTTTCTGGAAGCCAAATTTTTCAGCTATTGGATATGTTCTCTGGAGGAACGTTATTCAATTTTTCGATCATGACTCTCGGCTTAAATCCCTATATAAATGCATCTATTATCATGCAGCTATTGACCAATGTTGTACCTAAGCTTGAGGAATTGCAAAAAGAAGGTGAGTTTGGACGGGCAAAAATTAGTCAGTATACTCGCTACCTAACTGTGCCTTTGGCTTTTGTCCAATCCTGGGGTGTTTTGATTCTTCTGCAGCGATCTGGGTCAGAGATTTTAACCAATCTTGCACCACTCGAACTGGCAGCTATTATAGTTACAATGACTAGCGGGACGATGCTTTTGATGTGGTTGGGTGAGCTTATTACCACAAACGGAGTAGGGAATGGAATTTCGATTTTAATATTTGCCGGAATTTTAGCTCGACTTCCGGTCAATTTGGGACAGACAGCTACTATTTTCAACGCGCAAAACGCTTTTAATATCGTTTTGATTCTTGCCCTTGCCCTAGTCGTAATTTCAGCAGTAGCAGTTATCAACGAAGCACACCGTAGGGTTACGGTGCAGTATGCCCGTCGGGTAAGAGGTGGACGCAGTTACGGGGGTGGTAGTAGCCATCTACCAATTCGTATAAACCAAGCTGGTGTTATACCGATTATTTTTGCCGTTTCAATAATTCTCCTCCCTGGTATGTTATCAACTTTTTTTGCCACCGCTGCCAACCCGATGATTGCAAACGCCGCTACCACAATTCGTGATCTATTCAACAACACCACCTTTTATAGCGCCTTCTATTTTGTTTTGGTTGTACTGTTTACCTATTTCTACACCGGAGTTACTTTCCAACCAAATAAAATTGCCGATGATCTGCGTAAATATGGAGGTTTTGTTCCAGGAATCCGGCCGGGACGAGCTACGAGTGATTACCTAGCTTATATTATCAACAGAATTACATTGGTGGGGGGAATATTTTTAGGCTCCATTGCGATCCTTCCGTTTATTATTACGGATGTTACTAATGTTAGTACTCTAGCTATTGGTGGTACTGGTTTGCTAATTGTTGTCTCAGTAGTACTAGAAACCGCAAAGCAGCTAGAGAGCCAATTGGTGATGAGAAGTTACGAAGGTTTCTTAAGGTAAAGCTTTAAAATGAATATCTTAGTCTTTGGAGCTGCCGGTTCTGGAAAAAGCACTCACGCAAAATATATAACCGACAAACTTGGAATACCTTATATATACACAGGAGATCTTTTTCGAGAGCTAGAAAAGGAGGATTCAGAAAGAGGAGAGAAAATTCGGCAGTTGATGGGGCAGGGGGTAATAATACCAAATGGAATTTCGATTCCAGCTTTTAATGAATACTTGGGAAAATTTGATATTTCCAAGGGAGTGGTGCTCGATGGTTATCCTAGAAATCTAGACCAGGCTCAGTCTCTGCCGATACCGATCGATCTTATAACTCATATTACTTTACCTGAGGATGTGGCAATAGCACGTTTGAAGCAGAGGGGGCGCTGCGACGATACACCAGGGGCGATAAAAAAACGATTGGATTTGTTCAAAGAACAGACAAAACCAATATATGAGTTTTATAAAAATAGAGGAGTAGAGATTGTCGAAATAGACAATTCGCCACCGGTAGAGGTAGTTAGGGGATCAATCGATGATATACTTAAAGACGAAGGAAGAGATAAAGTTAATACATAAAGCTGGCCAAATAGCAGCGGCAGCGATGAGAGAAGTTGCTGGAAATATTCGCCCGGGAGTAAAAAGTAGCGATCTAGACAAAATTGCAGAGAATAAAATTAGGCAGTTAGGTGCGGAAAGTTCTTTTAAAACAGTAGATGGTTATAAACACAGTATTTGTACTACACCAAACGAACTGGTAGTGCATGGGATTCCGGGAGATTATGTTTTGCGTAACGGCGATATCTTGGGGGTGGATTTGGGAGCTTACTACAAAGGTTTCCATTCGGACATGGCTCAAACTTTCCCTGTAGGGCAGGTCAGCGAAGAAAGGGAAAAATTTTTAAAAGTAGGAAATCTGGCACTTAAGGGGGCAATAAAACAGGTAAAAGTCGGTGGACGGATCGGAGATGTTAGCGACGCAATACAAACAGTGGTGGAGGGTGCTGGTTATTCAGTCGTCCGTGAGCTGGTTGGACATGGGGTTGGCCGCGAACTCCATGAAGATCCTTTGGTTCCTGGCGTTGGGAAAAAAGGAGCCGGCGAAGAGATCAAGGAGGGAGTGGTTTTAGCTATAGAAGTTATTTACAACCAAGGTCCACCTTCTATTCAACTTCTACCTGACGGATGGACAATTTCGACTAAAGATGGTTCATATTCTGGCCTATTCGAGCGGACGCTAGCAGCGACGAAAAAAGGTCCGTTAGTGTTGACGCAGTGGGTGGCTTAATGTTAAAATCTTTGGGCGCAAAAATTGCCTGCCCGCCAATCTCACGGCCCATAGGTGTTACCAGGCGGGCGTATTGTTTTTTATATCCTGCTTTTTGTATTGCGTAAAGCGAACTATAATAACCTGCCGCGCACGATGTAAAAATACTTTTATGGAAAAAGAAGGTTTTGAGGTTTTTGGCAAAGTTACCGAAAGCTTACCCAATACTTTGTTTCGGGTTGAAGTTGTAGAAGCGAAACTACCCCAGCTGAATGGCAAAATCCTACTTTGCCATCTTTCGGGAAAAATGAGGATGCATTATATAAAAATCTTGCCTGGGGACAAAGTAAGGGTTCAGGTTACACCGTACGATCTGACCAAAGGCAGAATTGTTTACCGAGAAAAAGGTTAGTAGGAGAACTTTATGAAAGTTCAGGCTTCGATTAAGAAAAGGTGCGCGAAGTGCCAGATAGTTAGACGTCATAGGCGTCTATATGTTATATGCGAAAACCCGCGGCACAAGCAACGTCAGGGTTAGTAGTTTAGCTATCGAAAAATCGAGCTATCAAGAATGAAAAGCCCGGTGGCTTGACAGCTTGATAGCTTTTGACTAAATTATATGGCTAGGATTGTTGGTGTAGATTTACCAAACGAACGAAAAATACAATTTGCTCTCACTACAATATATGGTGTAGGACCTGCTTTGGCTAAAAAAATTGTTGAAATCGCGAAAATACCGATTGATAAAAGAGTCAAAAGTTTAACAGAAGAAGAAGTATCAAGATTACAAAAGGCGGTTGAGACCTATCCGGTGGAGGGAGATTTACGTAGAGTAGTAGCCCAAAATATTAGAAGACTTGAAGAAATCGGCTCTTATCGAGGCGTTAGACACAAGAGGGGGTTGCCTGTTCGGGGGCAACGAACCAGGAGCAATGCTCGCAGTAAGAGGGGAAAGAGACAGACCGTTGGTGCCATAAAGAAAGCAATGAGAGGCCAACTAGCACAAAAGCCCCAGGGTGAACAGAAGGGTAGTTAAAACCTATGGCAAAAGCAAAAAAACAAGCAACAAAAGATTTATCGGTTGGCAAGATTTATATCAGCGCTACATTTAACAACACGCTGATAACAATTACCGATGCAAAAGGGGATACAGTTGCTTGGTCTAGCAGTGGCGCGATGGGGTTTAAAGGAGCGCGTAAATCAACCCCATACGCTGCTACTACGGCGGTAGAGACCGCAGTTAAAAAAGCAACTGCAGCAGGTGTAAGTAATGTTGAAGTGTATATAAAAGGACCAGGATCTGGTAGAGAGGCGGCAATTAGAGCTTTACGGGGAAGTGGTTTAAATATAAAAGTAATTGCAGACGTTACACCAATACCGCATAATGGCCCACGTCCTAGAAAGAAGAGGCGAGTATAGGAAAAAATGTCAAATGTTAAACCTCAAATGTCAAACATTTTTCGTCAGAGGTTAAATAACGGTTTGGGATTTGGAGTTTGGAATTTGGAAATTTAACTTATGGGTAGGTATATCGGGCCAAAATTTAAATTAGACCGCCGTGAAGGAGCCAACCTTTTTCTCAAAGGGAGAAGAAGTGGATCGGGTAAGCACCCGATTGATAAAAAAGGAGCCGTTCCACCAGGTCAGCACGGGCAAAAGTCCTTAAGAAGGAAACGATCAGATTTTGGCCTACAACTTCGTGAGAAGCAGAAGGTCAAACGAATGTATGGAATACTGGAACGGCAATTTAGGCGTTATTTCAAGGAGGCCTCAAAGGAAAAAGGAAATACTGGAACCGCTCTTCTACGAACCCTTGAAACAAGGCTAGATAACGTTGTCTATCATCTTGGTTTTGCCCCATCGCGCGCGGCTGCTAGACAGCTTGTTACCCACGGTCACGTTCGGGTGAATGAGAAAAAAGTTAACGTGCCGTCTTTTAACGTAAGAGTCGGCGATGTGATTACTTTGGCGGCTAAGGCTCAAAAATTGCCGAGTGTTTCCGAAGCACTTGACTTAAGAGGAGAGACTCTGCCCCCATGGATCAAGAGGCAAGGACTGGTAGGAAAAGTGGTAAGAATGCCCCAGGCGGAGGATGTAGCTAACATTGCAAATGAGCAGTTGATTATCGAGTACTATTCTCGTTAGAATTATTATTCTTAATGGAGGTATTATGTTGGATTTAATAAAAGTGAGTCAATCTGGTAACGTACGTGAGGGGAGTATTGTTGTAGAGCCCCTTCCCCAAGGGTATGGTCTAACTTTGGGTAACGCTCTTCGGCGGGTGTTACTAGCGTCACTGCCTGGAGCGGCTATTACGCAAGTGAAGATAAACGGCGTCAAACACGAATATAGCACGATTAAAGGTGTCAAAGAGGATGTGGTAGAAGTACTATTAAATCTAAAACGCGTTCGCCTAAAGATAGAAGGAGACAAAGCTGTAAAACTTGAGATTGAAGCAAAAGGCCCTGGTGAGGTTAAAGCAAAGGATATAAAAAGCGGCGCTGGTGTAGAAATAGTCAATCCGGATCTTCATATCGCATCGCTAACTGATGGTAAAACTAAGCTTAGCATGGACCTAACTGCAGAAAACGGTGTTGGGTTTTTACCAGTAGAGTCAAGACGATCGTTGGGCATCGGTACGGTTCCACTTGATGCCAATTTTTCGCCGGTGTTGAGAGTTAACTATAAAGTTGAGCCTACCCGTGTAGGGCAGGTGACTAATTTCGACAAACTCACCCTTTTCATCACTACCGATAGTACTTTGACACCAGCAGAGGCGGTTAAACAAGCAGCGAAAATACTCGAAGATCACTTCAGACTATTGGTTGAGCAAAGGAAACAGCCGGCAAAAACAAGCGAGCCAAAAAGGCTGCCCAAGATTGACAAAAACGCTTTAGTTGAAGAACTTGAACTATCTACTAGGATTACCAATGCTCTCCGGAATACGGGTATAGATACTGTTGCCAAGCTGCTCGAAACGCCAAAAGAAGATTTGGTGAAGTTAAAAAACATGGGGGCAAAGTCCATCAGTGATATTGAAGAGAAACTTAAGGAAAAAGATCTTATTTAGCTTATGAGGCATAAAGTAGCGCACAGTAAACTTTCTCGTAATACAAATGCCCGGCGTGCCCTACTAAAAAATCTGGCAACCAACCTTGTTTTGCACGAAAGAATTGTGACAACCATCGCGAAAGCGAAGGCGGTAAAACCGTTTGTTGAAAAATTAGTGACCAAAGCGAAAGACGACTCATTGGTAAACCGCCGCTATCTTCTGGGCAGATTAGGTAGGGAAGCGGTAGTCAAAAAGCTATTCGAGCTGGTTGGGCCAACATTTAAAGACAGACCCGGTGGGTATCTAAGAATAATTAGACTTTTGCCCAGATCTGGCGACAGAGCCGAAATGGCAGTTATAGAATTTGTGGAAAAGGTTTCCGAAGCGGCTGCCAGACGGAAATTAGAAGATAAAGCTCCTAGAGTGGAGGCTAAAAAACCAAAGAGGAAAGAAGTACCGCCCGCCAAACTTAAGCAAGCATCGAAGAAAATAAGACAAGCGAGAAGTAATCAGGCAGAGAAGAAAAAAACTGCAAAAAAGAAGCCTGCTGCTAAGTGAGATGGTGCAATCTATTATTAAACGTTATGACACAAATAGCTAAAGCAAAACCAAAAACTGAAAAAAACCACGAGGAAAAAGCCTGGTACATAATCGATGCTAAAAACAAAGTGTTGGGTCGGTTGGCGACACGAATCGCTACCCGTTTAATGGGTAAACACAAACCTACCTGGCAGCCTTACATGGATATGGGCGATTATATAGTTGTTATAAATGCCTCAAAAGTCTCCGTGACTGGTAGAAAAGAAGAACAAAAAAAATATTTCCGTTACTCTGGTTACCCCGGAGGCTTGAAAACAGAAACGCTTAAGGATTTACGAAATAGAAAGCCCCAAGATATCATTTATCATGCAGTAGCTGGAATGCTTCCAAAAAATCGCCTGGGCTCAGCGATGTTTAAAAAACTTTTTGTTTACTCAGGCGAAAGACATCCTCATGAGGCTCAGGAGCCGAAGGAATTAGAGGTATAATGTGGTAAACCCGAAATTCAAATTGTTTACTATGTTAGAATTTATGATTTGAAATTTTTTTCGAATTTAGAGACTGGAATTCTGAAATTTAATGTTATGGCGAGAAAAAAAGTAGAAACCGAAACAACTGAAAAACGGACTAAAACAAATACCAAGGACATGCTGATGGGAACTGGCCGAAGAAAGACAGCGATTGCTGGAGTGTGGTTGCGGAAAGGAAAAGGTTCAATACTGGTAAACGAGAAACCTATTGAAGAATATTTTGCCGCTGCGGCAGCGAAAAAGCTCTATGAGGAACCATTGCGTGTAATAAATCGTATTGGCCAATTTTCTGGTACGATCAAGGTTAAAGGCGGTGGTTTTTCTGCTCAACTTGGAGCAGTGGTACATGGTATGGCCAGAGCTTTGGCTAGCTGCGATCCAACATATCGCCAAATTCTTTCAAAGAGAAAATTACTCACCCGCGATCCTCGGATGAAAGAGAGAAGAAAATATGGCCACGCTGGAAAAGCCCGCAAGATGAAACAAAGTCCCAAGAGATAAAAATGGATCGGCCCCAAAGTCAGCTTTCGCTTCCCCTAGGGCCGGTTAGTCGCGGCGAAGAATATCCCTATAACAGAATCTGCTGAAGTTAGGGAAGAATCTTGATGGTGACGTTTGTGCCAACCGTTTTCAAGTAATCTTCCCCATAGACCCGCTTGTCAAAGTGGACGTCCAAGTGGGCCGGGCCGATAACAGCAGATCCTGTATCAACGCATTTCCACTCGTAGCCATTTGGATCGCCAACAATGGTAAATTCGGTTCCATCGATTCCATTGGTTTCGATGGTTCCAACAGACCAATAGTTGGGATCGCAAGCGGCGTACCGTTCTTTCTCTTCGGTTCCTCCTTTCTTTAGATTTACCCCGGATTTTGTCACCCCACAGTAGCCTTCAGTGTCGCAGTCGTAGTAGGTGAGCCAGACTCCTGCGATTTCTTGCCCGGTCTGCTCCATAGCAAGAGGAGAAACGCCTGGGTTAGCCTCTTCCTTTAGAGTAGGCGGGCCGGGTGTAGCAACCGGAGTGGGACTTGGCGGCAGAGTAGGTGTTGGTGACACCTCCTTTCTGCTGGGTCGCGTATCTGCTTCAAGAGCAAGAATACGCTTGACTTCGGTCTGGATTTGCACCACATCCGTTGAGGTAGTTTGGTTTGACGTGGCCTTGGTGTTGGAGTTTTGGCCGAAGGATGCATTGGCAATAAGCCAACCCACCCCCAGGGCCAGCACTGCCAACAGGAAAGCTCGTTTCAAAGGCCTCTCCCTTCAACGGATATCCTCCGCCACTGGGATGCCGCCAAGGCCGAGTGTTTAGTTTAACCGAAAATCATTTTTTTGTAAACAAAGGAGCAGTTTTTAATACATTTTTCCGCGGAAAATAGCTTGGTAGAAAAGAAGAAGGCCTATTATCGTTGGAGGTATAGCTAATTTTTTTATAAAATCACTCTCGAATCTTACTAAAATTAGGGCGATACCAAATAAAATAAAAGCCCAAGCAAGGGGACTGATGCGGGAAAGTCGCCAAAATAGATAGCTAAGAAAGTTATTTCCACCCATTTATTTAAGTTTATCATATTTAATTGATGTATAAAGATTTGAGGGATTAGCCCACGTTAGTGGTCGCTAGAGTCGCGAAGCGATCTATTTAGGTTTGAAGAGTGACATAATCGCAAGATTTACATCCCGCGTAGGAGTTATTCGACGCTAGATCTGCGAAGCTTTCTATTGTTTCTCTGGCGAGATATAATATCAAGGCAGTTGTAGTTTACGTCGAGCAGCTCGCAGTGAACTCGCTGTGAACTGAAGCGAGACGGGGTGTAGTTCAGTGGTAGAACGCAGGGCTGGGGGTCCTGATGTCGGAGGTTCGATTCCTCTCACCCCGACCATTTGACTTTTACCCTTCCAGTTTCGCGAATTGGCCGGTTTCTTTAGAGCGGCGGAACATGTAGTTGAAGAAGGCGAGTGATAAAAGAAAATAAACAGTATTTAATCCCAAAGATATCATCATAAATTTCCAGTTAAAGATAGGGTTACTTAAAGCAGCCCGGGCCGCTTCGAAGACATAAGTCGGGGGAAGGGCAAAAGCGATTTTTTGTAAAACTGCCGGTAAGACGTTAACGGGGAAAAAGGAAGCGACTAGCGGTTGGAAAATAAAAATCGCCCCCCAAGCCAGTGCCTGGATTCTAGTCCCGAAGCGAAATATTACACCCAAAAGTGCGATGCCAATCGTCCAAGAGAAAATAATTAAATTGCAGAAAAAGAAAAATAGATTGAGTGGGCCAAGCTTGAAAATATTGTAGTCAAAAAATGCCAAAGAAATCAAAGAAATAATTATAAAAATAAGAAAAGTCTTGGCTACACCAGAAATCATGTGGGCGACA
Source organism: Candidatus Nanoarchaeia archaeon (assembly GCA_036382695.1). Lineage (GTDB taxonomy): Bacteria > Patescibacteriota > Microgenomatia > Woykebacterales > RBG-16-39-9b > DASVHF01. Next base: position 25,858 of record DASVHF010000037.1, read on the forward strand.
AAATATTCCTTGATTGAAAGCGGTGCAATAAACATATTTGTCAAATTTCGGGACCAAACATTCCACATCGCACCGACTGAGATTGAGTATTGGTTGACACGAATAATCTCCCAAAGAATTAAACCTAAGATTAAGTAGTGAGCTGGCGCCCCGCTGAACCTACCAGTTAAAAAGAGGGAGACAAAACCGAAAACAACGATTGTCATAACGGAAAAGAAAAATAGGTCAAGTATCACCTCCAGGCTCCTTTTGGTGATATAAAACTCTTGCAGCAAAACTGCCTTCATTCTAGAGATGCTCATTTTTCACCTCTAGCAATCCGTAAAAATACATCTTCAAGAGTTGGTTTTTCCACTTCAATATCGGTAATCCAAATACCCAGATTACTTATACCAAAGATCAACTTAGGGATTGTTTTCTCCTTTGTATTCATCAAAACAGTGTAAGGATGAGGAAAGCTGCAAATTTGCTTTTGCTCCTTCAAAAAATTTTCTAAAGCGTTTTTATCTCCATCGAAAGTGAGCTTGAGAACCGTTTTAGTAATCCTTTTTGTTAAACCAAGTGGAGTATCGTGAGCAACGATCTTACCTTTATCCAGGAAGATTACCTCATCACAGATCCTAGTAACATCATCCATATTGTGACTTGTATAAAGGATGGAAATGTTTTTATTTTTTCGCAAGTTTTCGATTAGCGAAAGGGTTTTGTCAGCAATATCTGGGTCAAGAGAGGCAGTTGGCTCGTCCATCAATAAAAGTTCCGGTTCATTTAAAAGCGATTTTATTAGATTTACCCTTGTCTTTTCTCCGGAGGAAAGATCCCAAAATCTTTTTGGCAGTAGATGGGTGATTTCAAAGTAGGTGGAAAGTTCCTTTATTTTCTTTTCCGGATTTTTTAGACTATAGAGATAAGAAAAAACAAGTAGATTTTCCCAAACTGAGATCCGACCCTGCAAAGTATTGAAAGAAGAGGCGAAATTCATTTTTTGGAGGCAACCTTGCTTGTTTTTGAAAAAATTTCTACCAAAATACCAAATCTGCCCAGAAGTTTCCCTAGTGATGCCAAGAAGAATGTTTATTGTCGTTGTTTTCCCAGCGCCGTTTGGCCCCAAAAGACCAACCACCTTGCCTCTTGGTATTGCAAAGGAGATACTTTTTAAGACCTGGAAAGAGTCAAAATCTTTGACTAAATTTTTTACTTCCAAAACTGTTTCATTCACAACCTTAGAATTTTAACATTTAAGAGATGGGCAAACAATCACCCCGAGCTGCAGATATCCTTGGCACGCGAATTCGAGAACTTCTTGATTTTCCTGCTAAATCTAACTTATTGTTACAGGGGAAGTCTGACTTCCCAAGACTGACTACTAAACGGATCTCCCATTTTCCGACAATCGAGTAAATTGATATACTAAAACTTGTATGGTTGAAAGAAGGGTTGGCCACCGCCGAGAAATTTATAAATAAATATCATTCTAGCATTTTTGGTGTAAGATACAAGTAATCCTTAATTTCAAATGAAACCGAAAAGAGTCATCATAACCGGAGCCAAAGGTAAAATAGGGAAAATACTTTTAGACAGTCTGAACGAATATCAAATCACACCTTTGGATTTACCTGAAGTGGATTTAAGAAATTACGAGTATCTTTTGAACATATTTGCTGGACACGACGCAATAATACACTTAGCTTGGGATACGCAAAGTGATAATTGGCGACAGGAAATATTCAACCCAAACAACCTTTTGGTAGCCTACAATGTTTATAAAGCAGCGCTAGAAGCCAAGGTACCAAGAATTTTAATAGCCAGCTCAGTTCATGTGGATAAATATCGTACATGGAATGAGGCAAGATTGTTATCAGTTGATCAGACCCCCGAACCAGACAGCCCTTATGGAGCAAGCAAGATTTTTGTTGAAGCTCTTGGTAGGTATTACGCAACCAAGGGGCTTGAAGTTATTTGTATTAGATTTGGAGGAGTTAATGTGAGAAACGAGCCTCCCGTAGGCGACCCAAAAGAAAGAGTTGTTTGGTTTAGCCATAGAGATTGTGTTGACTTGGTAAAAAAGTGTTTAGAGGCAAAACACATTGAAAACAATTTCCTAATTATTTATGGTGTGTCAAATAACCAGGGCAGGGCTCATGATTATTCCAGTCCTCTTGGCTGGAAACCCCTAGAGGGAGCGAAGGATTTATAGGGTTAATATTAAAAATTTATGAAACTTACAATTCTTGGCTCGGGTGGTGCAATTGCAAATCCTACCAGAATGTCTACTGGCTTTTTGTTGGAAACGGGTCAATCCTCTTGGGTGATAGATCTTGGTGGAGGGAGTTTCTATAGACTTTATCACGACGTAAATTACGATTACGTTTCCAGAGTTGACGGTGTTTTTATCTCCCACCCACACGCAGATCATTTAGTTGATTTGATGTGGTTTATGCACTCTCTTTATAACTCAACTGTTTATGCTGATTGGCGAAAACGACCCCAAGATAATCGTACTAAACCTCTATATTTACACGTATACCCTAGGTTCAATGAGGATTATGAGAAATTAAGACTTATGTTTCCTGAACGTAAGGAAAAATATGAAGTCTCGATAAATGAGCACGGTGAGAATACTTTCCAAACATTAGACTTGAAAGTAACTACTAAAATTGTCCCCCACGTTCCCGAACACTTCACCGCTATTGGTTTTAGGATAGAAGCAGAAGGTAAAACCTTTATGTATTCTGGAGACTCTGCTTACAGCGAAGCGTTGATTGAGCTTGCTAAAAACTCCGATTTAGCGTTAATGGAGTCCTCTATCTTTCCAACTCTTTACAAAGAAAGAGGCCCCGGTAAAACCCACATCTCACCATTTGAAGCAGGAAAAATTGCGAAAGAAGCTTCTGTCAAAAGGCTGGTTCTTACCCACCTATATGATTTTGACCCCGAAGAAGAATTCATCAAAGAAGCCAAAAAATCATATTCGGGAGAAGTAATTGTAGCTAAAGATTTGTTAGGTCTTGAAA
>DASVHF010000038.1:0-6126 GCA_036382695.1 Candidatus Nanoarchaeia archaeon
TGATTCCTGGGATGGGAAGATGGGAAACCTTCGCACCACTAAGGTCGCATGGGACAAAGGCCTGCACAAAACGTTGAGCGAATCCTGGGACACCAGGGCTTTCGTTGTCCTGGTACCCGTGCATATCTTCCTCTTCATCCATCACAGCGCTCGCCGCCCCCCTTCTGGCAGAGACGAGAGCAGGCCCAGTCGGTTGGCCGATGGAAAGCTTGAGGAGTTTCACCCCTCCCGCTTCTGCCTCGGCGCACATCGCTTTGATGTCTTGGAACAGATTAGTTCCACCTTCCGGTAACCAAGACCCTAGTTTCATCTGGACACCTCCTTATAGGGCTGCTTTGAGAACGTTTGGTTCGAACCTCAATGTCGCCGTATAGTCTTCGTGGGTTTCCGCTCTGCGGATGAGTTCGACGTCACCATCATGGTGGAGCAGCAGCTCCTGACAGCGAAGACGACCATTGTAGTTGAACCCCATGGCTTGGCCGTGAGCGCCGGTGTTGTGGATGACGATCAGATCGCCCTTGTCGATTCTAGGGAGAGATCGTTGGAGGGCAAAGACATCGTTTCCTTCACACAGAGAGCCAACGACGTTGACCACTTCGGTGTCAGCTGTCTTGCGTATGCCGTCGGGGTTAAGTACGGTGATGTGGTGATAAGCCTTCAACTCATCCTTGGTGTCATGCCCGTACATCCCCGGCCGCATGAGGTCGGACATACAAGTGTCCAACCCGCGCAGTTCGACATATTTGTGCATGCGGTTGATGCACCTTGCCATCAGGACTCCGTGAGGACCGGTGATAGCGCGTCCTGACTCGGTGAGGAGGTTTGGGATGTATCCATTTCGCTGGCGGAATTGTTCCTGGAGCTTAGCTGCCTCAAGGGCAAATGCGCGCCAATTGAACTGGTGTTGCCAAGGTCTGTAAGCGGTGCCGAAACCCCCGCCGATGTTGGTGAACTCGAAGTGGATTCCAAGTTTCGCAGAAACCATCTCCGCCACGCCGTACAGCATGCGGACTGTTCCCACCATGAAGTGGTAGTTGAGTTCATTGCTGACGAGCATGGTGTGAATCCCGAAGCTACGCGCTCCACGCTCGTAAGCCCGAGTGTAAGCCTCGACTATCTGTTCGTGAGGCACACCATACTTGGACTCGGCTGGATTACCGATGATTTTGCTGCGAGTTGTTCGACGGTGGCCAGGATTGTAGCGGAAACAGATTCGACTAGGGAATGGGCCGGGGACCTTGTCGATCAGAGAGACGTCGTCAAGGTTGAGGATGCAACCGCCTTCCGCAAGGGCCAGTTCGAACTCGTCCTCCTTTGTATTGTTCGATGTGAACATGATGTCGCTTGGTACGGCTCCTACTTGGCGAGCCAGCATAAGTTCAGGTTTTGAACTGCAGTCAAAGCCCATACCAAGTTGTAGCAATCGCCCCATGACGTCCGGGTTTGGCAAGGCTTTGACAGCGAAGTAATTCCGCCATTCCCACACGTCGGAGAAGAGCCGATTAAGAGCAAGGACGTGATCTCTAATACCCGTCCAGTCGTAGAGGTGGAAGGGGGTGCCGTAGTGGTCGACAATCTGAGCTAGTTGCGGAAAAAGACGTTGCTCAAATTCCTTTGACATTGGCATGATCTGCCTCCTTTGTGCTTCGCTGGTTGTTAAGCTGTATTGGTTTGTTCAGGTGCGAGTTTAGCAGAGTTGTATCATAAACATCCTATAAAAATATGTCAAGAAAGGAAATTGATATTTTGACAGACAGTCAAACGTGTGCTTTAATTAAATTAAGATTGTAACCAAAAGGAGGTGAATTAGCTTGCCCGAAGAAACACAAGAAGCTGCGCCAGCTCCGCAGCAACCGGCTGCCAAAAGCGGCGGTGATGACAACCTAATGGCCGCTCTAAGTTATGTCTGGATTATTTCCATCGTTATGTTGGTGACGAAAAAAGACAGCGACTTCATTCAATTCCACGCTAAGCAAGGTCTCGTGTTATTCGTTGTCAGTGTCATCTGGTGGATAATTAGTATTCCGCTGTTCTTCCTCTGGTTTATTAGTTGGCTTATATACCTAGTCGTGTTTATTGCAGCGGTGATTGGATTCATCAAGGCGTACAGTGGTGAGAGATATAGCCTACCGGTTGTAGGTGATATTGCTAAAAAAATTAACTTCTAAAAGCAGCTAGATCAAACCCCAAGTCTGTAATGTCAAAACTGTTTTAGGCAAGTTAGGATAGGCGTTTTTGTGTTAGAATGTCAACAAAGTTGACGTTTTACATCCAGTAGAAATGGATATAAAATAAGACGACAATGAGTAAGTTTGTTGCCGACCTACACCTCCATTCCTCTTACGCCCGAGCTACTAGCCCAAATCTAAATTTTGATAGTTTGTCCCAGTGGGCAAAGCTGAAAGGTATCAAGCTTCTTGCCAGCGCCGATTTTACCCATCCAGTTTGGTGGGAAGAAACAAAGAATAAACTGAAAGAGTCAAAACACCCCGGTTTCTATGAGTATGGAGGTGTTCATTTTGTCCTCGGGACGGAGATTTCCTGTATTTATTCCCAAGGTGGTAAGTTGCGGAGAATTCACTGCCTGGTTTATTTCCCAGAAAAAGAAGATGTAGAAAAATTCAACCAACAGCTTGGAAGAATTGGAAATTTGAGGGCAGATGGCCGACCAATCCTTGGCATAAGCGCAAAACAGTTGTTAGATATAACATTAAGCGTGAATGAAAAGGCGATTTTTATTCCGGCTCATGTTTGGACACCTTGGTTTTCTTTGTACGGAAGCAATTCAGGTTTCGACTCTATCGGAGAGTGTTTTGGCGATCTCTCAAAATATATTTATGCTATTGAAACGGGACTATCTTCCGATCCAGCAATGAATTGGCGAATTCCAGAGCTAGACAATCGCTCTATTGTTTCTTTGTCTGATGCTCACAGCTGCCCAAAAATGGGTAGGGAAGCAACAGTGTTTGATACCGATTTTAGCTGTGATGGGATTCTGCAAGCCTTGAAAAGGCAGAAGATCGCTTTCACAATCGAGTTCTTCCCAGAAGAAGGTAAATACCATTTCACTGGACACAGAAATTGCAGCGTCCGCCACTCACCAGAAGAGACTGCTAGTAAGGGAATAATTTGTCCAAAGTGCAAGAAAAAACTCACAATTGGCGTGATGCACAGAGTTGAGCAGTTGGCCGCCAAAAACAGAGGGGAAGGATTCAAGCCAAAAGACCGACCACCGTTCAAACGTTTAGTTCCACTACTTGAGATTATCGCCGAGGCTTTGGGTCAGCAGGCGGGATCTAATAAGGTTCATGAAGAATACGCAGGATTGGTAAACCATTTTGGTTCGGAAATGAACATTTTACTTAAAGTAGCACTTAATGATCTAGAAAAAGCAGCTTCAATTTATAGAATTGTGCAAGGGATTGAAAAGGTAAGAGAGGGTGATATTGTAGTCGAACCAGGTTACGATGGGGTTTACGGGGTAGTGAAGATCTGGCCCAACCCGACTAGTGCAACTCAAGCTGGGCTTTCTGAAACTAAATCTAAGTTTTCAGTAAGGCAGGCCGAGGGGCAGGTTGGCCTTTTCGAATAAAAGGGATATAATCTGAACGAAGAGAGGATTACATCTAACGAAGTTAGATATAATTTTAATATGAGTGGAGACTTACGTCTGATGAAGTCAACAACTTTGGACGAACTAAAAAAATTTAGAGGAAAAATTGAAAAGTACCTTAAGAAAAAGATTAAGCAAGAGAATAAAGGAACAGCCATAGTTAGAACCTACTCCGGCGAGGAAACGTGGGTAGCCTCGGCTTCCTACATCCCCTTTATGTCTGCGGCTATACTTGTTTTACGAAATAATAACAGTGAGTTTGTCTCTTTTCACGCTCGCCAAGCACTGGTGATACTTCTGTTTGTAATCGTCGCTCTTATATTGCTTCCAGCGACACTAAAAATGCTTGCAGCTGTAGTTGCTTACGTAATTTTAATTTACGGTGCCTATCGGGCGATAAAAGGCCAGAAATGGTATCTACCAGTAGTTACTGAACTGGCTAGAACAATTGAGCTTTAGAAAAAAATTAAATTTTTGTCGGAAAATAATATGAGACTTGAGTCTAGAGAAGAAGCCGGTAAACTTCTTACTAAAAAACTAAAAAAGTACTCCAAAGACTGCTTGGTGTTAGCCGTACCTAGGGGTGGAGTAGTAGTGGCAGCTGAAATTGCCAAAGCTTTTTCCTGCCCACTCGAAGTAATAATCACCCGTAAACTTGGTGCACCGGGCAACCCGGAACTCGCTATTGGCGCCACAACTAGTAAGGGTGGAATTGTTTTAGACAGGGATTTGATCGATAAACTCGGTATCACTCAAGACTATGTTCATTCCGAGCACGTGAAGCAGCTAGCTGAAGCTCGCCGACGTGAAAAGCTTTATGTGAAAGGGAAACAGCTCGATTTAGACGGGAAAACCGTTATTTTAGTTGATGATGGAATTGCTACTGGAGCTACTATCGAGGCGGCAATTTATGCTGTTAGAGAAGGGCGTCCGGCGAAAATTATTCTCGCAGTCCCAGTCGCTCCGCCACAGACGGTAGGTAGACTGAAAGACCTGGTGGACGATTTTATCGTTCTGGCGACGCCCGAACCCTTCTGGGCAATTGGTGAATTTTATTCCTACTTTCCTCAAGTCTCCGATGAGGAAGTTATTAAGCTACTTAAGAAAACGAGTCAGCGTTAAAATCCTCAAATTTTAGATACGGAGCGACCTATAACAGTTGACATTGGTTGACAACTATGTTATGATTTTTCCAGCAGGCAGTCGCTCAAGCACAGGAGAAACCTGTTTCTGTCTTGAGTTCTTCGGTCGACGAAAGGCTGTCTTGCAATACGTGAAGGAGGCGTACGAACTGAAAACGTTGCAGACAAGCAATCTGTCTCACGTTATGTCCGTCGCCGTCCTGGGCGTCGCCGCAACCTGATCCTGGCCGGCGGCCCCGAGCCCCGAGACGAACGCCGGTTCGGTCTACTTTAATACCGGCAAGATCGGCTCGGGGCAAAAGCGCTCTTGCCGCCCTGTTGATCCGTCTAACGGGTTTTCAGCGGCGGCTTTTTCTTTTTCTAAAAACACCCCCCAAAGAAAAAATTGACAAGCAGGTAGCAAATACCCAATAATTAAACTAACACAACTGCCCATATGAGAGCGGCCGATCTATTCAAAAAATCACGCAATGTAATCAACCCCCCATATAATATCTACGATATCTTTGCCTTGCTTGGCGCATTGATTGTTTTCCTCGTCATTCCATTGACAGTCATTTCGCTTCAGCAAAGAACCGTTTTTGAAGCCAGAGCTGACGTAGATGGCTTGGTGAGTAAAATTAACACTTACAGAGCCTCGAAGGGCTTGCCGGCGCTTGCTCAAGACCAAAAACTGGTCAGTGCTGCTTGTTGGATGGCAAATGATATGGCGGCCAAGAACTACCTTTCTCATACAGATTCACTAGGAAGGGACTCTCCTGCGAGACTGGCAGTCTTTGGCGTTGGGGGTAGTTATTGGCGAGGGGAGACTATAGCTGCGGGTACCTCTAGCGGATCGGCGACTTTTGATGCCTGGAAAAACTCTTCCGCTCACAACGCGCTTCTTCTCAACCCGAATTTCCAGCGAGTTGGAGTTGGGGCGGCTTACAACAGTAGCTCAACCTATGGATATTATTGGGTGGCCGATTTTGCCTCCGGTTCTGCAACAAGCGTGACAAGCCAATGTCAATTAACCAAACCCGATCTTGTCATCACTTCGCTTTCAACAAATAAGTCAATATATGCACCGAACGAAACTGGTACTGCTACGATAACCATAAAAAATCAAGGCAAGGCAAACGCTGGTAGTTTTGTTATAGAATTTTTCCGAAGTGGGTATAGCACATCGTGTGGTCAGACAGGTCAGGCTGTCTCCGTCTCCTCTCTAGGTGTAGGGTCGACTACAACTAAAAGTGTTTCTTTTACGGCGCCATCAAGTACTGGTAGCTATACTGCCTATGCTCATGCTGATGGTAAATGTGGGGTTTCGGAGTCGAATGAAAGTAACAACCTCAGCAGCGGACGCACTTATCAGGTTGGTAAACCAGATCT
>DASVHF010000039.1:0-30002 GCA_036382695.1 Candidatus Nanoarchaeia archaeon
TGTCGAAGACCGTTGAGATGTTGAAACAGGCCAGGTACAATCACCAAGCTAGGACCTTTTCCCTGACGAATGAAGCTGACCTTCAGACCGTCAATCTGGGTCTGCTGAATCGAAAGGTGCCCACGATCTCCTTTCATCTCTCCTCCTATCGCTTAGAACAGCACCATTATGACCTCTTCATCCGTGCTGAGAAAATCAAAAGTCCTTTTCAACTTCTGGATACAGCTCGTCGATTTTCTTTTGTAGCTCTATCGTCTTTGACAGGACAGTTACAACCTTGCAGTAGTGTTTTATGTCTTCAGAGGAAAGCGTATGGTCTTTGCGATCCTTAAGCCATTTATCCAAAACTTGATAACCGCCGATGTAGTAGTTCCAAACTTCGGGATCTATACCTTCAAAATATTGCGAGCTATTAATGTAAACTCTCTTCTGTCTGGCGTCATATTCCCGTTTTTCTACACGGTTGCCATTCGAGCCATAAAATTTGGAAAGCGGATTATTCAGCTCCAGCGACTTAAGCAAATGCAAATCAACGAGTTTCTTTCCTAATTCAGCAAGTTCTTGGAAAAGTTTATAATCTTTTGTAAATGGGATCCTCGGAAAATCAATTTTCAAAAACTCCTGATATTTTTGCCGATAAGTATTGGAGTAAAGCACTGCATAAATATAGTAAAAAATTTCTTCTGGCTTTTTCCCCAATGAATTCAAAATTTGCCTATTGATATTAGGCGACTTTACACCTACATTACCGCTATCAAATAAAGTGCTTTGCTTTTCTGAATTATTATATAAATAAAGAGGGAAGGTGTAGGCACTTGCGTTCGCTGTTTCAAATATATGCAGATCATTAACGCCTTCAGTGACAAAAAAATGGTCCAAATTTTCTGCTTTTACCGTCCTATTAACTATTAACGCTAGATTTGGTTTTAACATGTGCTTCATTACATTTTCTCTCGTTCTTTCAACCACTGAACTGTGGTAGTAAATCCACCGTTCATCAAAGGGACGATACAAAATCTTGGTAAAATACTCCTCCCAATTTTTTAGCTCTCGCAGTTTCCTGCGTGCTTCTGCAGCATACCACCTGACGGTAGGTTTATCTTCAAGATCGTAAGCCTGTTTTACAAATTCATCGTCTTCATTGGAATCCCGAAATATTCTTATTTTTGTTTCAAGCGGCTGGCGGTCAAAATCTATGACAAATTCATCACGAGCGGTAACTACACCAACACTGTTTACTGGGAAAACATCTGTGACCTTAAGGAAGTTTTGATATTGTTCGAATCCTTTTTCTTCCTTTGGCACAAAGAAATAGTAAGGTTTATTTGGGGTTATGGTTTGCCGAATAGTAGATCTGATATCGTTTTTATGTAGGAAATAATATTTTGTGCCAGGTTGGTCAATGTCACCCCGCAATCCCCAGAGATCGGAATAGAACACCTTTTTTTCGTTTGATTTTGGCTTTTTGACAAAAATGGAAATACTAACTCCAGCCTGGATGTCAAAAACATTTTCATCCTTTCCACCTTCAGGCGTTTTCTCTTTTTTAAGTGCGCTGCCGTGTAAATTAAGGATGTAAATCTCATCAAATGTTTTCAACAACGAGTAACGCATTCCACGAAAGGTCGGATTATCCAGCCAAGCGTGATTGGTAATAAAACCAAGAATTCCTGCACCAGTTTTCTCAATCTTCCATTGAGCGAAACGGAAAAATTTCACGTAATCATCTTGAATCCATTTTGGGTTTCTTTCACCAAGCGACTCACCTTCAATTTTTTTGTACTCCTCAATCTGCTTCAAAATCCATTCGCCTTTGTTTTCAGATACGCCGGAATATGGTGGATTGCCCATAATTACCATAATCGGGATACTTTCTTTTACCTCCAGGGCCTCGCCAGATTCTTTGGCAATGGTTTGTTCAAAAATGCCGGGGAGTCTGTTGGGATCTTCTTTGGTAAAATCAAGCGTGTTGGTAAGGTAGAGATTAAATCGCTCATCCTCTAAAAGTTTGTAACCAAATTCATCCAGCACAAAGCCAATCTTTAGGTGTCCTACTGCGTACGGCGCCATCATCAGCTCAAAAGCATAGAAGTTTTTAAGAATGTGATCTTTGATAAGCTCCCTAATTCCGCCATCGCCATATTTTTTCTTGTACTCCTTGATAGCTAGGCGAATAGCCTCCGCAGGAAAAGTCAGGGTCCCAGAGGCTGGATCAAGAACAGTAACGGATTGTGTTGCAAATCCATCTTCTTTACTAAATTTTTCTTTAAGGAGCTGGTGGGTCGAGCGAACAATATAGCTCACTACCGGTTCTGGCGTGTAATAAACGCCGCGTTTCTCTCTTTCCGCCGGATCGTATTCGGCTAGAAAAGTTTCGTAAAAATGAACAATAGGGTCACGTCCTCTTCCTTCTTTGTAAAAATCTTGCATTATTTTTCTGACATCGGCAGCGGCTAAAATTTCGGCAATATCATCCACAATCCATTCCATTGATTTGGGCAAGTCCGTTGAAGAAATAAAACGGAAAACATCCCGCAAAATACCAATTGTATGAGGAATATACTTATAAGCAAGTTCGCGATTAAAGCTATTTTCGGCCCGTGACCTTGCCGCAAAAAGCCCATAGGTAATAGTCTGGGCAAAAAGATTAGCGAAATCCTTAGGTGAAAGGAAAGAAATTAAATGATCTTTGAAGGCTTTGTAAAAACCCTCAAGCGTCTGTGTGCCAGGGATGGTCTCCTCTTTTAATTCTTCGGCAATCACATTATCCCGTAGAAATCGCGTTCTTTTTGCAAGTTCAAGGGCAAGTGCCTTAGCGGTTGTGGTTTTTGGAGTGGAAAAGGAGAAGTACTGTTCCAAAAGTCCTAAAAATTTTTCTTGGTTCTCAACGGGCGGAACCATTTTGAGTTTATGGATTACAAATGGGCGCCCGATGATAACTTTGTCAATAAGCTCACCGTTGCGGTACAAGCGGAACTCAAAAAAATTGGTAAGGAGTAGGTTGGGAAATGTGTGTCGGTAACGTTTCAGTTGGTCTGAATCCTCGATGATTTCCAAATCCTCAACAGTCGGGGCTTTAGCTTCAATATAACCAACAATCTTTTCCTTACCGTCCCAAATACGAAAGTCTGGATTGCCTGCTTCGGTTCTTTTAGGCAGGGGTGTTACGTAAAACTTTTTGCCTTTTTCTTTACCCCAATTTTCGATCAACCGTTTAAGATCCGAATAATAACTCTCTTCGGTTGCGTCACCGGTCTTGGTCGTATTAAAAATGTCTTGAAAATATGTTTTTAGCATAATTAAACTTTAAACTGCCCCATCTCTACCTAACTCTTCCAACAAGAAGAAGGCAAACTAACGTTGTTGACAGCTTGTTTATAATCGTCTTAGATTACATCTCGACGATTGCTTCTCTTCGAGATATAATTAGTTTACTATAAAAATGCCGCTATGCCCAAATCAAACATGTCCTCAAAAAAATATCTGGTTCCTGGGAGTCAAGTACCAATAGCCTTCCTTATTGATTATTTAAAGGAGGGCTATAGCATTTCTGATTTTATATCCTCTTACCCCTGGATAAAAAAATCGAAGGTGCAAAAAGCATTGGATGAGATAAAGAATCGAGAATTCACCGCTACTCATGCCCTCTAAAAAGCCTAAAATCCAACTTTACGCTGATGAGTGTTTCCCAGTACCAAGTACTACTTATCTAAAATCATTAGGATATTCAGTTGTCCACGCTTACGACAAAAATTTTGTCAAAAAGAGTGATCGCTTTCATCTCTTAAAAAGTAAACGGCTTGGGAAGACGTTAATAACCCTGGACAGAGACTTCAACGCCTATGAGCAGTCTAACCTAAGACATCACTCTGGAGTAATAATTGTCTCGGTAGGGTCAGCAACACCGCCGAATATTAACAAAGTCTGTGAAAAGCTTCTAAAAAATATCAGTCTCGAATTCACAAAAAATTCTTTAATAAAGGTCACAAAAGATAAAATTATTAAGATTAAAGAAGGAAACATGGTTAGTGAAAAGAAGTTGTAACGATCTAAATCTTAAGAGGTTTCATCACTCCCCAGTTTTTGCCTGTCTTCAACTCAACAATCAGTGGAACATCTAGTTTAAAACAATTCTCCATCGTATCTTTAACAAGTTGAGCAGCCTTTTTAAGTTCCGCTTCTGGGACTTCAAACACAAGCTCATCATGAACTTGAAGAATCATTTTCGTCTTATAGCCTGTTACTTGTAACTTGTTACTGATCTCAACCATAGCCTTCTTAATAATATCAGCCGCTGTGCCTTGGATAGGCGAATTGACGGCAATACGCTCACCAAGCTTGCGTACAACCTGATTGTTGCTTCTTAGCTCCAGAACATACCTTTTAAAGCCCCCTAGAGTCTCCACAAAGCCTTTTTCATAGGCATCACGTAGGGTAGCAGCGATCCAGCTCTTTACAGCTGGAAAACGCTCAAAATAGCGGTCAATAATCTCTTTGGCGGCGGCTGGTTCAATCTTAAACTGCGTAGCTAGGCCAAAAGGCGAAATGCCGTACATAATTCCGAAGTTGATAATTTTAGCGATCCGTCGGTCTTCTTTCGAAACTTGCGCATATTTTTTACCCAAAACTGCTACTGCTGCTTGTGTGTGTATATCTTCTCCCACCTCAAAAATTCGTTTCAATTCTGCATCGCCGCTCATATGGGCCATTACTCGTAGTTCTATCTGGTTATAATCAGCAGAAAGTAAAACCTGTTTTTTTGGTGCAATAAAAGCACTGCGAACCTTTTCGCCCCATTCGCCTCGTGCGGGAATATTTTGTAAATTTGGATTTTTACTCGAAAGCCTGCCGGTCCTGGTCACATCTGAGTGAAAATGCGTATGCACCCTACCATCTTGGCCGATCTGGTTTGGCAAGGCATCAACATAAGTCGATTTCAGCTTAAAAAGCTCGCGGTACTCCAATATAAGTTTAATAACTGGGTGCGCGGCAATTAAAGTTGAGAGGGTTGCTTCATCAGTTGATTTGTGAGTTTTAATACGAGTCGAACGCTGCGGAATTAGATTTAACTCGTCGTAAAGCACTCCTGAAAGTTGCTTTGGTGAATTGAGATTAAATTCATGCCCAACCTCTTTAAATATCTTTTTTTCCAACGTAGCTAAGTCTTTATTAATTTCGGACGAAAGTTTCGTCAGTTTATTTTTGTCTATCAAAACTCCCCATTCTTCCATCTCCCGCAAAACTTTTTCCAGCTCCTCGTTCGTACCCGCCTTTTCCTCCTTCTCCTTGTCAAAAAGTCCAACCTGACCTTTAGCGTCTTTTATCTTATTTGTTAATCGCTGATCACTGATCGCTGATCCCCGGTTAATTCCTGGCAACTTCCCAATTAAAGATCTAAACTCCAATTCTTGAAAAAGCTTGGTCGCTGCTTCTTTGTCGTAATCGGACAGGACACATTTGGATAGTTCAAGTTTGATCGGAGCGTCGCAATCTATCGTGGCAAGTTTTTTTGAAAGAACTGCCGCTTCGGCACTTTCCCCAAGCAATTTGCGGGTTCTTTCCGGAATCCTAGCAAGATTTTTATAAATTTCTTCCACCGATCCGAATTCTTGAACCAGCTTTGTAGCACCAACATCCCCAATTCCCCGCACGCCTGGAATATTATCCGAAGGATCGCCGGCGACTGCCTTAAAATCAATCAGCTGTTTTGGCGCGAGAGAGTATTTTTCCCTGACAATTTTTTCATCGTAATAAACCACGTCAGAGAAGCTTTTTCCTGGTGTATAAATCTTAACGTGAGGGCGAACCAGTTGCAGCGTATCTCTATCACCGGTGACGATAATTGTTTCAAGATCAGCAATTCCGTCTTCTGTCGCTTGTTTCACCAACGTACCAATGATATCATCGGCTTCGTAGCCAGCCAGTTCAAAAATGGGAATATTTAATACTTCCAAGACCTCTTTTGTCCGGGGCATTTGTTCGTGAAGCTCATCCGGTGCTGCCACTCTTTGGGCTTTGTAGGCAGTATATTCTTGATGACGAAAGGTCGGTTCAGCTGTGTCGAAAGTAACGGCGATGTAATCTGGCTTAATATCGGCAATTGCCCTCAGCAGCATACCAGTAAAGCCGAAAACTGCATTAACAAGCTCGCCTTTTGATGTTGTTAATGGAGGCAAAGCGTGATAAGCCCGGTGAAATACAGCGTGCCCGTCTACTAAAACTAATTTTTTTGCCATGGCTTGATTTTACTACAGAGCTTTCTTTTACTTCCAGTTGATCCCAGTTACGCGAAGGGGCGTCTTTCGGAGAAAGACGCCCACCAGGCAGGTTACAAGAACAGGCTACTTATCGACTCGCAGTTGTTGATTCTGCGAATCGCCTCACCAAGCAGCTGAGCAACTGAAAGGACGGTCATCTTGGGTGAGGACTTCCTCAAAGGGATGGTGTCGGTCACAATCAGATTCGTCAGAGACGATCTTTCGATTCTCAACAAAGCCCTACGGGTAAGGACAGCGTGAGTACAAGCAGCCGCTATTGACTTAGCCCCTCTCTCAATCAGTGCTTCGGCTGCTTCCACCAGAGTACCAGCTGAATCAACAAGATCGTCAACCAGCACGATGTTCATCCCCTCGGGCTCTCCGATAACTTTCATCACCTTTATCCCCTTACGTCTTTTTTGAACCCGTTTTTTCTGGACTATCCCGAAATCCACCCCTAGACGTTCGGCATAAGCTTGTGCTCTTTTGGCTCCCCCGACATCTGGGGAAAATATCATCAGGTCTTCGGGGTAGTGGGCCCGTATGTAAGGCAAAAGAACGTAACTTGCGTAGAGATTGTCAACCGGTATGTTGTAGAAACCCTGAATCTGATCTGAATGGAGATCCATACAAACCAGCCGGTCAATCCTAGCGGCAAGCTCAAGCGCGTTAGCCATAGCTCTAGCGCTAATAGGCACTCTGGGTTTGTCCTTACGGTCTTTCCTGCTGTAGCCCAAGTAAGGGACTACTGCGTTGAACTCACCACAAGAGGCCCGCTTGAACGTATCGGCGACAATGAAGAGCTCCATGAAATACTCGTTGACCCTAGGTGGGCAGGTAGGTTGGATGAAAAAGACTTTCCTTCCCCGGACATTTTCGAGTATCTCGGGATCAATCTCTCCATCGTAGTGGTTACCAATCCGGATATCGCTAAGTCTTGCCGGAAGATAGTCGGCAATATCTTTGGCCAACTTAGGATTTGCCCTACCAGAGAAAAGCAAGAATTCGTCCATCTCTCTCCCCTCATTGCTCCAAAGCCGTTAAGGTGCGGCTTGATTTTATAACACAAAAAAGCCCACAACAAGATACTAACGTTTAACCGGCGAAGGTATACGGAGGATTTACGAATAAGTGCACTCAAGAACTGGAATACAAAACTAGCTTACAACCAGAAGGTCGGGAGGAGATTTACGAGGCTTCGGCAGATGCTGCTGAGGCTTCCTCCTCTTCCTTGTCCTTCGGAGCTTCGGCGGAAGAGGGTTCCTTCTCACTCATCTGTTCTTTAACCTGATGGAGTTTCTCGCCCCGTTCTACAAGTTCTTCAAATTCGTCGCCTTCGAGAGTTTCTTTTTTCATTAGTACACTTGCCACAAGGTCTAGTTTCTCTTTGTTTTGCCTCAAAATCTTTTTAGCCCGCTCAAAACCTGTACCGATTATTTTCTCCACCTCGCTATCTACCCTCGCTGCCAGATGTTCGGAAAGTGGTTTTGGATCGCCTAGCTCCTTAGCGAGCCAGGGGTTTTCTCCTCTTACACCTGTAGTTTGCGGACCAAGTGCGCTCATACCAAACTCGGTTACCATTTTGCGAGCAATTTCAGTCGCCCGCGCGATATCGCTAGAAGCACCAACAGTGAATTCCTTAAATTCAATCTCCTCTGCTGCTCGACCACCAAGAAGTGAGGCGATAGTTTCTAGCAACCGCGTTTTGGTCTCATTGTAACGATCAATAGCTGGTGGGATAAGAGTATGACCGCCTGTTGGGCCGCGAGCGACGATGGAAATACGGTGGACTGGGTCCATATGAGGCAAGAGTCTTGTTACTAAGGCGTGGCCTGCTTCGTGATAGGCAGCAATGCTTTTTTCTTCCTCACTGGTCATTCTCTTCCTCTCTGGACCAAGCTGAACCTTCAAAGCTGCTTCTTCTAAATCCTTTGACTCGATTTGTTTTTTATTGCTACGGGCAGCTAAAATAGCGGCTTCGTTAAGCATATTTTCAATGTCGGCACCAGAAAAACCAACCGTCCTCCTGGCTATTTTGTCTAGATCCAAACCTGGCACAAGTGGTTTATTTTTTGAATGAATTTTAATAATCGCTTTTCTACCTTCGATATCAGGCAGATCAAGTACAACCCTTCTATCAAATCTTCCAGGCCTTACAAGGGCGGGGTCTAACATATCCGGCCTATTTGTAGCCGCCACGACGATCACGTTGTCATTGGGCTCAAACCCATCCATCTCGACCAAAATTTGGTTCAAGGTTTGTTCACGTTCATCATGCCCACCACCGATGCCTAAACCTCTCTGACGACCAATCGCATCTATCTCGTCGATGAATATTATTGACGGCGTGTTCTTTTTTGCATTTTCAAATAAATCGCGCGCTCGAGATGCTCCTACCCCAACCAGCATTTCCATGAATTCACTTCCAGCGATTGAGTAGAAAGGTACTTCCGCTTCGCCGGCTACAGCTCGGGCTAGAAGGGTTTTACCGACGCCAGAAGGTCCCACCAAAAGCACGCCCTTCGGTGTCTTGGCACCCAGAGAGCGGAATTTTTCTGGGTGTTTCAAAAATTGAACCACTTCTTGGAGCTCTCGTTTAGCTTCTTCTACACCAGCTACTTCGGTAAATTTCACCACAGGTCTATCTTTACTAAACATTTTCGCTCGACTACGGGCAAAGGAAAGGAGGTTGTCTCCAGCACCCCTCGCTTGCCGGAGAAAGAAGATGAAAAAGCCTACAATAATTAGGACTGGTAGGAAGGTAGCGGCAAGATTAAAGAGCGTCCTGGATGTAGACGTATCCCGAACACTCCAATCAAAACTTTTTGGGTCAATTCCAGCGTCTCTGAGGATCTCAGCGAAACTTACCCCCTCCTCTTTCGTCGCCTTTACTTTGGTCTCATCTTTTAGTTCGACATTAATCGTACTCCCATCGACTTTTACTTCCCTGACCTTTTCTTCCTTTATCAAGGTGAGAACCTCAGAAAGTTTCTTTTGTCCACCACCCTCTCTTGCCGGAAAAACTGAAACGATAATAAATGTGGCTACCAAGGCTAAGATAACGTAAATTATAATCGTACGTACGGTATTTTGATTTTTGCCGTGTTTCTTAAGCGTCTCCATTTTTATTCACCGTGCGGAAATTATATCTATGATAGCTTCATTTCGCAAGGGAACTCGGACTCCCCAATCTGGAAGATTATATCACTGGCCGAAAAAGGTAGCAATAGAAGTATAAGGTTGCCAGAAAAATTTAAGTGAGCCTCATTGCTTCTTTCACTTTACTCAAGGTCTTATCTGCCTCACTTCTAGCTTTTTTGGTGCCCTCTTCTAAAATCCTCTCTACCAATCCGCTTGTTTTTTCCAACTTTACTCTTCTTTTCCTAATTGGATCTAAGAATCTATTTAAAACTTGCGCGAGAAACTCTTTCACTTCAACATCTCCAACCCCACCTTCTTGGTATCTTTTTTTATATTCCTCAATCCTCCGACGCACTTGTGGTGAGCCTGTCGAACCAAAAGCATCTAGATAAATGAAAACTGGGTTTCCCTCTAAATGACCTGGGGAAGTTGCGTGAATTCGAGTAGGATCTGTGTACATTTTCGCCACTTTTTCTCTAACTGTCTTTTCGTTATCAGACAGAAGAATAGCATTATTTAAACTTTTACTCATTTTAGTCTGTCCATCAATTCCTGGCAGTATACCGATACCCTCAGGAATAAGCGCTTCTGGAACAGGCAGGACTTTTTCGTAAGTGGTGTTAAATTTTTGCGCTATCTCACGGGTAAGCTCAATATGACTAGCCTGGTCCTTTCCTACTGGCACTAGGTTTGCCCGTACCATTAGGATATCGGCCGCCTGAAGAACCGGGTAAGAAAGCAAGCCGAGCGAGGCGGTCTCAATCTCTAGGTCACGCATTAATTCTTTCAAAGTTGGAATCCTTTCCAGGCGGGGTTTGGAAACAAGCATGGAAAACAGAACCGCTAGTTCTTGATCTTCAGGGATCTGGCTTTGGACACAGAAATTAACCTTTTCCGGATCGATACCAACAGCTAGTTGGTCAAGGACTAAGTCTCTAATGTTTTGCTGCAACTCAGCGGTATCAGTGTTGGTAGTCAAAGCATGCAAATCAGCTACGAGAAGGTAGACTTCGAACTCGTCTTGAAGCCTTAATCGATTTTTGAGTGAGCCAACGTAGTGGCCTAGGTGTAATTTTCCAGTTGGCCGATCGCCAGTCAGGATACGTTTTTTCATAGTTTTATTTATGCTCCTAGTTTATCACAATATGTTAAAATGTGGCCGAGGGGACGACGAGCTAATCTCGACCAGACGCAAGTCGCCCCCTCGAAGGAAATCTAACCTCCTCGAACCTCTCCTACCTAACTATTAGGGCCAATCTTCCCCTTCTTCCCAAAAGCCCAGCACTCTTCTTGCTCCGCAGGCTGGGCACTCCTCCACTTTCAACACTGCTGAGTGGCCGATACGCTTCTTGTATTTGTATGTGTCCGCTGAACAAGTTCCTTTGTGCCCTGGTTTTCCTATCGGCGTACGAACCCAGCGTCCGGAAATAAAGGTCAGTATGGTCGGCTCACTGATCTCTTCTCCATTTTCTGCTTGATCTTTAACCACAACCAGAACCTCCTTTTCCCAAAAAATTAACTCGCCTTGTTGGCGAGCTTCGAATGACTTTGTTTTATTTTTTGGAAGTCTAGACTGAGAGTAGCTTAAACCAAGGCACGCAAAAGCCGCCAACTTTAGTTGACATGGCGGTGCCAATAATGGTTCAAGCTGGTAAGCATACGAAAGTAACTTACACGAAAGACCGACCTTTGTCAATAATTAGCTTGCTCGACTTCTTTTTATCTGAAATAATAAAAGTATATGGGAGAACGTGGGGGTTTAATCCTCTCGCTGCTTTTCGGCGGATTGATTCTGGGAACTCTGTTAATGCTCACAGCTGTCTATTTGCAAAGAATTGATGTTGGGCTGACCAGTTTAGGCCATAAAGAAACTAGTGGTTCGCCGGTATCTCCGATGGACCAGGCCCAGAAAGTCAAGGTGCAAGCTGATCTGAAATCACTTTCAACCCAAATGATTGTCTATTACATTGACTATGGTGGATATCCAAACACCTTGGAAGAATTAATTACCTATACACAACAGCGGGTTAATATTTCGAATGTGAAATATCGGAGATGTTCAGACCATTCAGCAGTCTTCTATCACGACTCTGTTGGATACCCGGGGTATACTTTTCAATACGAACAAGCTACTCCAGTCAGTGGAAAAAATCCGCCTTCTTGTCCTTAAAAGGTGGGTGTGGGTATGCGATAGCAAAACTCACACCCAAAGCACTTCCGACCGATCGGGCTTCTTATAAGCACTGCCGTCAACGCAATACCTCAGCCCTCTCGATATCTAGCTTTCGCTCTCTCCAATCACCTCCTTTCAGCAACTCTCGCCGGTTGAGTTTCTACGATTGGTACGTAGCATATCAAGACTTCAACCTTGCATTCGGGGCACTGCTCCACCTCCATCCTTTTCTTGGAGTCGAAGAGCTTCACACGACGCTCCATCGGTTGAGATTGAGAACACCAACCTCTATGTACTTCGACCTTTTCTCCCATGACGTCTCCTTTCGTCCTGCTGAATTCTGACCCGACCAGCCCTACTGCGCGTAAAGCTTCGCAGGGCAAACAGAAAACTCGCCCCTTGGGGACGAGTTCTGAATGCGTTCCGTTTTGCTTTTAGGTCTGAAGGATCACAACCACGCAAAACCCGTCCCTTAGTTTAGGAGCGAGTAAAAAAGTATGTTGTGAACCACTTCAACATCTTGGTTTATAATCTAACAGGCAGCAATTTTCTTGTCAAGAAGGTAGCTAGAGGACTTTTGATCCTGGAGGAACATCTTTGAGAGGAACTAAACAGACTGGCTCTTCATTAACTTCTGCACACAAAATCATGCCTTGAGACTCTAAACCCATTATCTTTTTTGGCTCTAGGTTGGTAACGATTACGAGGTTCAAACCTATCAATTCCTTTGATTCGTAGTATTTTGAAACGCCTGCTAGAATCTGTCTTTTTCCTAGTCCTGAGCCGGTCGAAGGATCCCCCAAATCGATTTCAAGCTTAAGTAAGTTGGTCGAACCAATGATTTTCTCGGCTGAAATTACTTTACCGACACGCAAATCTAACTTTCTAAACTCTTCGAACGAAATGTTAGACATATAAATGGTGGCTGGGGTGGGGCTCGAACCCACAACTCCCGGCTTATGAGTCCGGTGCTCTGCCATTGAGCTACCCAGCCAACGAGGAAATTATATCAGACCTTAATATAACGCACAAACCCCGATCTTTAGAATCGGGGCTTATGTGGTAGCGGGTGCCGGATTCGCACCGGCTTAAGTGAGATTATGAGCCTCACGGGATTCTAAACCCCCCACCCGCATCGCGGAAGAATATTTTAGCAGAATTTACGATGCACGTCAACGTCTAAGCATTTGAATTTGACTTTAATACTAAACGTGGCGTAGTATTAAGTTAAGGAGGTCAAATGTTATCGCAAATGCGTAATGCTATAAATAACCCATTTGACCTAAGGAATTTTTACGTCCTATTTGTTGTAGCGGTTATCTTACTTCTCGTACCCATCATTGTAATTTCAATAATTTCTAGAGCTTCTCTTATGTGTAAGCCGGCGCAACTACGTTTCGCCGGTGATTTAGCTTCCGGAGAGGGAAAAGTATACGAGTTTATCTATAATGGGTCGAATTCTTGCAACCTGCAAATTTCACCAAAAGCGGCCTCTAACGAAGAGGTATCCTTGTGGATTTACAAACCCGATAAAAGTATTGAGGTGGTTGACCTATCGACTATGACTAGTAGTGGCAGCGTGATCAAGGCTGAAGGTGAGAAAGGCACGTATCGTATCTCGCTTCGAAATAAGAATAGTTCAAAAACCCAATATCAACTTAGAGTCTCCGTAAGCGAATAAAAGTAAGTAGCCGGCTAATAATCAACGCAAAATTAGATCTAGCCACTCTTCCCAATTTTGTCTAGCTTCCCGATCGTTTTTTTGCGTGAGGTTGCCCTGATTCGGAATTACGTAAAGCACCTCGCCTTTTTTTTGATAACCTAATTTGTCCCGTGCTTCCCCTTCCAAGGAGAAACTGCTTTTCTCTTTATCCAAATCAGTTCTTAAATTTTCATTTTCGTCAGCTAACTTCCGAGCTTCGCCTTCAGCCTGGTAAATCTCTTTAAACTTAGATGCTTGATTTGCAATATTTTTGCCAAGCATTATCACCGAAGCTAATAAAATTAAAACTACTACTAAGCGAATGGCAGTCCTCATAACATTCTATCCGGATATAGTTAAATTATAGCATCCTTCGGCTGCTGCGACCACTTCGTGGGCTAAAACCAGTGATTTCAAATCTCTCGAATAAAAAGCCTAAGCTGATAGTTACGGCTATACTCAATACAAAAGGCTGGTTAAAGTCTGCAGACCTTAGCTAGGCATTAAGATGCCTAGCGCAAGATACGAGAGTAGCTGAAAAACGCCACAAGCTGTTGGGGTTTTGAAGCTACAAAGTAGCTTATAGTCTCTTGACAAGTATTTACTAGTGGTGTTAAAATCAAAATTAAGCGTATGATCCCTACCCACGAAGCTCATAATAAATTTATTGACCATTTGAAAAACCAAGGTCGCAGCAGTGCGACTGTTTTAGCGTATGGTAAAGATATTGAGCAGCTTCAAGATTTTCTTGGTCAATTAAACAAAACTAAGGTTCACGAAATCGACACTAAAGATTTACAAGCCTTTATGGCAAAGCTGTCCAAAGAAGGTTACACTCCAAAAAGTATCTCAAGAAAAACAAACTCTACCAAAACATTTTTCCGCTTCTTAAAAATAAATGATTTTTTAGCCGATGACCCCGCTCTCCTACTTGAACACCCTAAATTCGAGATGAAGCCTCCAAGAATTTTAACCAAAACCGAGTACCGAGCCCTACGTGATGCTGCCAGAAGCGATGTGCGAATGGGCGCAATTATTGAGCTGCTTCTTCAAACCGGTATTCGTATTGGAGAGCTAGCCCGTCTGCAACTTGCTGATGTGAAATTTGGTAATCAAAAAGCTGGTGAGCTCCACATTCCAGCTGGTGAAAGCTATCCTGAAAGAACAGTCCCCTTAAATAAGGCGGCTGAGACAGCCCTGAAGCAATATCTTGAAATTCGGCCAAAATCGAGTAATGAAACTCTCTTTGTTACAAAAACCGGCAGGCCGCTTCTTGTAAGAAACATTCGAACCGCGATTGACCGTTACTTTAAACTAGCAGGAATAAGGGACGCCAAGGTCAATGATCTTCGTCACACATTTGTGGCTCATCATCTCATGTCAGGTACCTCACTAGTTCTTGTTTCTAAACTAGCTGGTCACAAACGACTAGCCACTACAGAGAAGTACTTAAACTTGATTCAAGGTAGGTTGGAAGAACCAATTAAGCTTGAGGAGCTTTAAGGAAGTCTGACTTCCTTAAGAGGGCACGCCCAAAGCGTTCAACTTATTCTCAGTTAATCTCAGAGAGATCTCCCCAATTACTTTGCCATCAATTTTGATTTCAACGCCATACAAACCTGGTTTTGTAAAATTAGTGTTAATCACCTCGACAATAAAGTTGAAGTTTTGTCCTTGTTCCTGCGGTAAATTTACATCTCGCTCGTGAACATCTTGAAGTACCGATGTACCATTATCTTTTTCAAGAATATCTAGGCTCATTTTGAAGCTTTTCTTGCTCGGTGCAACCGAGCCAACAATAACAAATTTTGGGTGAATAACCGGAAATTTTTGAGCGTTGATAGTCTCAAAAACGCCAATGATATTTACTTTTCTATCCACCGACAGAAAAGCATAATCACAAAGTAGTGCGTAATGAAGTTTCATAATCTTCACAATTATACCAGAAATTGGTAGGTTTTAATTAATGAAAATTTCTTTCCAAGAAATTTTGATAATTTTTGTTTTGGCGGTTTTGATTACCTTTTTAAGTTCGGTCTATAACACCAATAATAGTAGTATAGTAGTATTGACTGCTGTGCAACATGTTTTGATTGTAGTGGAGGTTATGAGCGCGGTTTTCCTTTATCTTATTTAGTTTTTTCTACGTGGATGGGTAAGACATCGTTTGAACACTTTGCTACGATTGTATTTTTGGTAGACATCCTATTCTATTTCTCAATTATTCTAATCGGCTGGATCGCCATAAAGCTCTTCGCTCTAAACAGGGTTGAAAAACTACAGCGTCCCTCCAAATAGATATTGTGTAGTATTTATGTTAGAATACCTAAGTTCAAGCTGTGGGCGCGTAGCTATAGAAATTATGATGCCAACCGGTAGCGAACTTTGACAAAGCTGGGCACATAGCTCAGCGGCAGAGCACCACTCTTATAAAGTGGGGGTCCTTGGTTCGAATCCAAGTGTGCCCACCATTAGTCTTAATTGACTAGATCATTGTGGCCTTGTCCGCTTTACCACGCGCCCATTAGCTATTCTAAAGTTAAAAAACTCACCCAAATCCTAGGTGAGTCTGATTGTTTTGATGATTCCACCAAGAGTAGTCGAGGGTATTCTACTCTTGGCTATTAACCTGCCCAGCTAAAATTTAGCCCGGAGGGCTTCTTTCCATGTCCTGCCTCCTTTACCTCTGGGAAGAGGTCAACCTAAATCTGTTACCGGGTATGTAACTATATCTATCAATATTATTATCAATTGTTGTGGAAAAAGCAACAATCAAGCAGTCTCAATAATTCGCTGTGATTCTGGTTAATTTGGATAACCAACCTCATTTGCTAATTGTCCAATGGCCCTGCAGAACTTTGATTAATTCGTATATTTAATCAGTGAATTCTTGGCAAAACATTTTCCCGTTTATTCCCCCATCAATTACCCCAACCCCTAGATGCCCAAATTCGGGGCGTAGAATATTGGCCCTATGACCTGGTGAATCCATCAAACCTTGATGAGCTACTTCGACGCTTGGCGCGTAAGCAAGGTTTTCTCCTGCTGCTTTGTATTCAATTCCTGCTTCTTCAAACCTTCCCGGTATATTATTTTGCTGAAACGGTGGAACACCTTCTGGTGAGTAGTGGGAAAAATATCCTCTTTCAAACATATCTAAACAGTGGGCCCTAGCTACCTTCCGAACTTGATCATCCCAAATCACCGCTTTCAAACCACGAGACTTTCTTTCTTTGTTTACCAAATCAAACATCGCTTTTTCGCTTGCTTTATCTGGTACTAACCTTATCTCCTTTGGAAAATTAAGTTCTATCGATTCGCGACTAAGTGGTTGTGGGGTAATCAAGTAGGCCAAATTTTTATAAGGTAGTCTGTTTAAGACTGACTCGAGTTGAGGTTGATATTTTAAAGCACGGGTTAAGACATTTTTGCCCCACCAAGAATCGGCGACGACTCCCCGAATATTTTCACTGACTGGTAAAATAAGAGGTAAGAGTAGGAATAAACTGACTAAAAACAAACCTACTAGAAACGAGGGTATCAAACCTAACACTTTATCCCAAATTATAAGCAGTCTAATACTTTTGTAAAATGGTGCTATCAACAGATAAACTCTGTGGAATATCAAGCTGAGAACCAGCTCAACGACAATTAAAATAATGAAAAAGGCGGCTACAAGAGACAAATTTTCAGTCCAGCCAAATTGATTCATAAAAAATTGGCCGAGATTTGGGTAAAATAAAATTGCAGCAATGAAAGAAAGAGAAGTACTAACGATATTTAACAAACCACCAATGAAACCGGTGTGGTACCCCTGCCAAAGAAAATAAATAATAAAGAATATAACTATAAAATCAATAAAATTAACGTTCACGAGTGTCTTCTTCTCAAGTTAGACCAAGCTGCAACCTAGCTTCTTCGCTTACCTTAGAAAAATCCCAAGGCGGATCAAAAGTAAGCCTTAAATTTACTTTCTTCACTCCCTTTAATTTTTTTAGTTTATCATTTATCTCATTATGAATCGCCGAGCCAAGAGGACAGCCAGGAAAAGTAAGAGTCATCAGAATATTCACTTCCCCTTCCCGTACCTTGACATCGTAAATTAAACCTAGATCGACAATATTGATGCCTAGTTCTGGATCGATAACTTTTTTTAATTGCTGCCAAATCCTTTTCTCGTTGACCATAAAATCAAACTGAAATTACATAATATAGAGAAGCCGCCTTTACCAAGCAAGTTCTTTGGCTGCTTGCCGCGGATCAGTAGAATGGACATAGACTCCGGTGGCCAGTTCAAACCCGCCAAGTACTCTCAAACGTGGAATGAAGCGCAAATACCAATCACCACCATGGTAAATGTGAAAATTGAATGGAAAATTGTCACCTAGTTTCTTCTCCAATTTTTTAAAACCCATCGCAAGAAGATTGTATAAATCGTTTATCTCCTGATCTGTAATATCACCAAACAAACGGCCGCGCTTTTTTGGTAAAAACCAAACTTCATACGGCCAACCGCTCGCCTCCGGAATAAAAACCGTAAAATACTTTGACTCATGAATAATATTTTCTGGCGTCACCGACATGGTCACATCCATCCTCACCTTTTTGGGAATAACTGCAAGCTGCGCGTGGGGGTGCGGAAGAGAAGCTGCAGCTTCTACTCCATAATTATAAAAAATTACTATGTGATCTTTGCCTTTCAACTTGTTAAACCTATCTCTGTAAACTCGAAATACTTTTGTAGCGTGATTTGGATCTAATTTAAAAAGATTTTTGCTGTGGTCTGGAGAATCGACGATCACCTCATGGATTGGTGCAAATGGATATTTGTTTGGAATTACCCTTATCAACCAACCGGGTTTATTCTTTCCACCCCCACCTATTCGATAGACCTCCGGCGGAGTAAGATTTTCATGGCCAGGACAAAATGGGCAAATTGGCTCTGTACCTTTGGCAACGGTTGGGCGTGTGGTTCTTTTTGGAGAAATAATTACCCATTTGCCTGAAACTGGATTTTCTACGAACCGGTAGTCAGATTTCATTTCTCAAGAAACTTGCGGCATTCTTCAACAACTTGGGCAGGAGTGTAGGAAACTTTGAGAAGATAACCATCAGCCCCAAGACTAAATCCTTCTTTAATAATTTGCTCTTCCCCGAGATTAGAGAGCATTAGCACAGGGATTTTTTTAGTCAGCTCGTTTTTTTTAAGGGCTTTTAAAACATCTATTCCACTCATTTTTGGTAACATCACGTCTAACAAAATCAGGTCGGGAGATTCTTTGCCTGCCTCCAAAACGCCTTCTTCCCCGTCTTCTGCTAGGCATACTTTGAAACCAGCCTGGGTAAATTCCTTGTAGTAAATTTCTCTGACAGGAGCTTCGTCGTCAACTATTAATATTTTTTTTGGTTCGGTTACCACCATTTATAACCTCTTAACCCAATCGTACCCAGGCCTCCGGCAAAAGTCAAGAAATTTTACTATTAATCTGAAGTGATTATAAAAATAGCTAATTGAAAATTGTTTGACTGCGGAGAAAAAGAAAGAGGCCGCCGCGCTGTCAGGAGTAAATCCTTCAAGCACGATGGCCTCGCGGGACCAGGTCGATCAGCGTCGCCGGAACGGTCTGGGCCGTACCTTGAACCGCATGGTATCGGCGATACCGAAGAGCACCAGAATCGTCCCGAAGGCAACCCAAAGCCAATCCTGTCCGAAGACATCGCTGGCCTCGGACGGCGGCTCTCCACCGGACTCCGGAAGTGCTTTGGGCATCTCCGGCGTAGGTGTCGGAGTCAGGCTCGGCACCGGTGTCGCTACCGCTGGCGGTCCGATCACTGGCGTCGGAGTCGGTGTCGCTCCAGGCGGCGGGGTTGGACTCGGCGTCGAAGTAGGAACGGGCTGCTTAACACAACTAACCCGCACTTTCACCCCGTGGTGCCCGCCTGGTACAGGACCGTCGCCGACCTCCTGAATGCGAGTGACGGCTCTTCGATCCAGCTCGGTTCCCATCGGCGGTTTGATCTTCACAGTGACCTCAGTCCCCTCCGACGGAAGGTCGATGATCTCTGGGTCCAACGAAAACCAACTAGAGATGTCGACATTCCTGTTCTTGCGGACTGATAAGGTCGAGCTGCCTCCGCGTTCGGAACTCACCAGCATCGTGAAGGCGAACTCCTCACCGGCCGTCAGGCACTCCGTCACCTCGACGATGACCAGACCCGCGTTCCCTCTCTGATCGACGCTGATGCCTGGCTGCTCTGGGACCACGTACTCCACGTGGGAGTTGTGGGCCTCGGTGCTGCTGACCTGAAAGGCGCCGAATGCGATCGCTAGCACGAATGCCGCGATCAAAGGCACGATGATCTTGATCCCTCTCATCTTCACCTCCTTGTGTGTGAGAGGATAGCCAGCTTTGCTGACTTTGATGCCCTATAGCATATATTGATCATTGGGAAAAGTCAAATATTAAGCGGTTGGGGCTTTGAAGAGGAAACCGATTGCGTAGCCGACCAGCGCTGAAACAATGCCGATTATTGCAATTTCGGCACCGCTCTTTTTCCAATCGCCTATCGTCATCTTCGCTTTATAGGCCCCGACGATGAACAAAGTTAGGGCGGAGATGGCCAAAGAAAGCCAAATTGCCTGACTGATCGAAATTTGTAGCAATGGCAAAAGAAGAAATGGCACGAGTGGAATCAAAGAACCAATTACTGCCGCCAAACCAACCACCGCACTGCTAGCAAAGGCGTGTCGGGTCTCTACCGGGATAAGGCCCAGCTCTGATTTGACCATTTCATCAAGCCAAACTTTTTCATCTGAAGTTATTTTTTCCACGACTTCGTCAAGCAGTTTGCCGGAAAAGCCCTTTTGGGCATAAAGCTTTCTGATTTCTTCTTTTTCCTCTCTCGGCTTTTCCCTGATTTCCTCTCTTTCACGCTCTAGTTCCCCCTCATAACGAGATTGCTCGGTGCGTTTTGAAGTATAAGCCACGGCAGCCATGGAAATACTCTCGGCGAAAGCTCCGGCAAAACCGCCAGCCAAAATTATTCTCAGATCACCCGAAGCAACGGCTATACCCAGCAATAAACCCAAAACATTTACCAAACCATCCTGACCACCAAGAATAATGTCTCTTAGGCTAATATTGCCTTCCATTTTGTGCGGTTCGGAAGGAGCGATTTTAATTTTATATTCTGCTCTCATTTTTTATAATTAAAAGGGTAGCTGAAACTTAAGGATAAACCTGCTTCCCGTCTTCATCCTCTATTATAATAGCAAGAACCGGGCATACTTTCGCTGCTTCAAGAATTTTTTCGTCTGGGTCAGCGTTTTGTTTTTTCACCACTGCTTTTGCCTCTCTGTCAAGTACAAACGTATTTGGCGCGATTTTTGTACAGTCGGCAGTACCGATGCAAAGTGTTCGATCAACTTTTACCTTGTACGCCATTTATTGCCTCCTTTAGGACTTCTAAACTAAGTACTGCGCATTTCAGTCTGGCTGGGCTTGGGTTTACTCCAACCAATTTTAGTACATCCGATACATCTAATTTTTTGATTTCTGCCAGTTTCCTACCCTCAATGTGATTTGCGAGGATTGATGCACTAGCTTGCGAAATAGCACAACCATTTCCAGAGAATACTGCCTTTTGTATTTTGCGATTGGCGATTGGCAATTGGCGATTAGCTAATTTTAATTGTAATTTTATCTCATCACCACAAAGAGGGTTGACCATTTTTGCTTCAAGATCAGGATTGGATATCTCCCCACGGTTTTGTGGATTCCTATAAATTTCTAGCAATTTTTCTCTGTATAATCGTTCTTCCATTCTTAACCTACCTTGAATATACGCTTCGCTTTCTCAATCGCCGGAGTCAAAGCGTCAATCTCCTCTTTTGTATTATATGCATGAAAACTGATTCTTGCTGCTGCTGGGATTTTTAGGACTTTCATTAGCGGCTGGGCACAATGATGGCCGGAACGAGTGGCGATACCTTCCCCATCCAAAATTGAGGCAAGGTCGTGAGGGTGAATAACTACTTTTCCACCTTTGACAATATTAAATGAGATTACACCTGCCCGTTTTTCTGGATCAGTTGGTCCGTATATTTCTAAGTTTTTAACTGCTGAAAGTTTTTCCAATGCGTAAGCTGTCAACTCTTTCTCGTGATCACGAACATTTTTCATACCCAGGGAGTTTAAATAATCCACTGCTGCCCCCAACCCGACCGTTCCAGCTATATTTGGTGTTCCAGCCTCAAATTTCCAAGGAATATAGTTCCAAGATGATTTTTCCCAATCTACCTCGAGAATCATATCACCACCAGTTAGAAATGGCTCCATTTCATCCAGAATTTCTTTTTTCGCATAAAGAACTCCAATTCCGGTTGGTCCGAGCATTTTGTGGCCAGTAAAAACATAAAAATCAGGGCGGATGTTTTGAATACTCACCGGCATATGAGGTACAGCTTGAGCACCATCGACAAGCACCTTTGGTGCAAATTTATAATCGTCTTCGATTACATCTCGATGATTGTTTCTCTTCGAGATATAATTTTGGATGTAGAATGCAGAAATATTTTCGATTATTTTCTTTACAGGATTGATGGTTCCCAGCACGTTTGACACGTGGGTAATCCCAACAAGTTTTGTTTTCGGGCTTAAATAAATTCTTAATTCTTCATTCTTAGTTCTTAGTTCCCCACGGTCGTCAATCGGGATGAACCGAAGCTTGGCACCAACCTCGCTAGCAAGTAATTGCCACGGAACCAGATTGGAGTGGTGCTCCATCTGAGTCAGAAGAATCTCGTCACCTCTTTTGATATTTTTGCGTCCCCAAGAATAAGCCACGAGATTAATTGCCTCAGTAGCATTGCGAGTAAAAACAATTTGCCGCACGTCTCCTGCATTGACAAAATCTGCCACCTTTTTCCTCGCGGCTTCGTATGCCTCCGTAGCTTCCTCGGAAAGTTTATGAACTCCCCGGTGAACATTGGCATTGTGTTGTCTATAATAATCGCTGATCGCATCGATTACTTGGTTTGGTTTTTGGCTCGTCGCAGCATTATCAAAATATATAAGCAGTTTACCTCGAATGTCACGAGAGAGAAGGGGAAAATCTGAGCGGAGTTTTTTAGTATCGAGGATTATTGTAGACTTTGTAACAACTTGCTTCATGGCTTCGGTATTTTAACATCATTGGGGGATTTTAGTCCACGAAGTGGTCGCAGAATTCGAGAGTACTAAGAAACGGCTAAGTTTCACGGTACGGAGGATGCTACAAGCTGACCAAGGTGTTTCTTTGTTGCGAAGCGACAAGGAGACTCCTCGTCAGCCTTGTCAGCATCCCGATGATAAGGAGCTGTTGGCGAGGAAAGGAAGCTCCGATTTCTCAGAGTCCTCGCCACTGTAGTGCTTGTCTTGGCGTAACTTTCATCTATTTTCTATTTAACTGCTTTTAGGGTGAAAAAGAAAGTGCGCGGTTGACGGACGCGCGTAGTCGATTAGGAATCGACACCGATAGGATTCGAACCTACTCGAGGCTAGGATCATAACTGATCTAGCCTAATAAATGATGTGGCGGCGCGGGCAATCGTATCTGGTTTAAGCTCAATCAGCCGCATCTGAACATCTCGGGATTTTTCACAGCAATCACCACAGATCCCAAGATGAATTAGCAGCGATCTATATTTCTCCAGAAGCCCTGTGAAGTCGTTTATCTCGTCATCGCCCATAGGCTCGTTTACGTTACTCTCGTTGGTATTCTCAGCTCCATTTGTGAGAAATTCGATGAAATTTAAGCTCGCTTGAGCTATTATTTCATCATTGGCATGAACCCCATCTAGGTATCTACGTATCTCGTCCAGGATCCCCTGCCTGTCAACCAGAACGATTGGAAGGCTACCCATCTTATCGGTCTTTTCTAGCAGCCTTTCAGTGCAACGCCGGCAGGAATAGATGTGGGTCCAGAAATCCCTCTCCTCTTGGCTAGTCTGGAACATTCTTACAACCTGCATCCTGCCATTGACCACATCAATGTTGTTCAAGCGTTCAGGCCAATGCTCTATGTGCTCCATTATTTCCCTCCCTCGCAAATATGATTTGCGAAGTATACTACACTATGAGTCTTTTGTAAAGAGGTCTTAGCCAACAGCGCCGGTCATTTCCAACTGAATCAACCGGTTCAGCTCCAACGCATATTCCAATGGTAATTCCCTAACGATAGGTTCAATAAAGCCGTTAACAATCAGGCTTTCTGCTTCATCTTGGGTAATACCTCTACTCATGACGTAGAAGAGTTGGTCTTCGCCGATTTTGCCAACAGTTGCTTCGTGGGCAGCTTCTACTTCATTTTCTTCAATTTGCATAGCTGGGTAAGTATTGGCTTTGGAAGATTCATCTAGGATAAGTGAGTTGCATTGGACATGGGTTTTCGACCCCGCTGTTCCCTTCACCATCTTGACTAAACCCCTGAAAGCGGTCTTGCCGCCGTCCTTGCTGATTGACTTACTAACAATCCGCGACGAGGTATTTGGCGCAAGATGAATCATTTTTCCACCGGCATCTTGCACCTGTCCCTTCCCAGCAAATGTCAGCGATAACAATTCTCCCCTAGCCCCTTCGCCCTTCAAAAAACAAGAAGGGTATTTCATATTCACTTTTGAACCTAGATTGCCGTCCACCCACTCCATAGTCGCGTCTTTTTCTACAAAAGCCCGCTTGGTAACTAGATTGTAAACATTTTTTGACCAATTCTGAATTGTAGTGTAACGACAACGAGCTCCGGGTTTTACGTAAATCTCAACAACCGCCGCGTGAAGTGAGTCTGTGGTGTAAATTGGCGCAGTACAGCCTTCGACGTAATGCACCTGCGCACCTTCGTCAACAATGATCAAGGTCCGCTCAAATTGTCCCATTTGGGCTGCGTTGATTCGGAAATAAGCCTGAAGCGGAATGTCAACTTTGACGCCTTTTGGCACGTAAATAAAAGACCCGCCACTCCAAACAGCGCTGTTGAGCGCCGCAAATTTATTATCCGCCGGCGGAACAGCCCTGCCAAAATATTCTTTGAAAAATTGAGGATGCTTCTTTAGAGCCTCGTCTGTACCAAGAAAGATTACGCCTTTTTCCTCCCACTGCTTCTTTATACTATGGTAGATTACCTCACTGTCATACTGCGCTCCGACTCCAGCCAAATACTTGCGTTCTGCCTCTGGGATTCCGATTTTTTCATAAGTTTCACGGATTTCGCGCGGCAATTCTTCCCAGCTTTGGGTTTTCCCTTGAGTTGGTTTGATATAGTAGTAAATGTCATCGTAACTAAGCCCGGAAAGATCCGGTCCCCAAGTCGGTTGGGCTTTTGACTTGAAGATCTCGTAAGAGTGGAGCCGAAACTTCCTCATCCATTCCGGCTCGGACTTTTGGTAAGAAATTTCCTTAACAACGCCCTCGTCCAAACCCTTCTTAGTTTTGAAAACATGTTTTTCAGGCTTGGCAAAACCGTATTTTTCTTTGTAGGTTTTATTAACATCAACGGTAGTTGTCTTTGACATACTTCAAAAATTCGAAGTTCGAATAGCGAAATACGAAACAATATTTAAATTTTAATGTTTTAATTTGTTTTGATTTTAGCATTTGGAATTCGTTTAGAATTTCGTGCTTCGTGCTTCGAATTTACTATTTCGTAACCTTTGTCTTCGATTTTCTCTGCCAGTTTATAACTACCGCTCTGCGCAATTTTTCCATTAACGAGGATGTGGACATAGTCTGGTTTAATATATTTCAAAATTCGTTGGTAGTGGGTAATTAGCAAGATCCCAACCTTTGGTCCAGAAGCTTTTTTTATTCCCTTCGCAACATGTTTGAGTGCGTCTACGTCAAGACCCGAATCAACCTCATCTAAAACCGCGTGCTTTGGTGTGAGAATCGAAAGCTGCAATACCTCCATCTTTTTCTTTTCTCCACCGGAAAAACCATCGTTAATCGAACGGTCTGCAAAAGATTGATCTATTTTGAGCTCTTTCATTTTTGCCTTTGTGTTCTGGACAAATTCTTCATTTGGGACGCTCTTCCTCAAACTTCGCGTAGAGGTACGTAGAAAATTAGTTACAGACACCCCTTGGACCACCACCGGATGTTGCATGGCGAGGAATAAACCAAGTTTTGCCCGTTTGTCAGGAGTTAAATTGGTGATGTCTTTATCATCGAGCTTGACTCGACCAGAAGTGATTTTGTATCGAGGATGACCAGCCAAAGCTAGCGCAAGAGTGGATTTCCCAGAACCATTAGGTCCCATCAAAGCATGGATCTCGCTAGTTTTAATCTTCAACGAAATTCCTTTGATTATTTCTTTGCCTTCGGTAGAGATGTACAAATTACGGATTTCCAACATAAAAAGTTAGCTTAACATAAGTAAAAAGGAGATTCCATACGATGTGCAACTTACTTGTGGGATTGGACTATCACATAGCGGGGGTAAAGAATCCTGATTCCCTATGCATCAAGCGCCTCTTTAATTCTCTTGAGCAGTTTTGTAGCAATTTATTTCTTTTCATAGATTGTGATGTCTTGTTTATCAAATGTTTCTTTTAAGCGAAGTCTTAATCCTCCCATTACCTCCCACTGTCTAATTGGTTTTGTCTTACCTGCAATTTTTAGCACCACACCTTCTTTTGCAAGCTCCTCTACTCTCAAAACATGCGGAGCCTCGATGATAAAGGAGCCGAATTGTTTATCTTTCGCCAGATTTTTTCCAGCCTCATCTATTTGCTTCGACGCATTATCAATATCAATACTTTTTGCACCTTCGATTTGTAGATTCAAGTTTATTCTAGAAAACTCTTGGGTAAGGTTACTAGCGGTTTTGATTTCTCCATTTGGAATGCTGTGAACAATACCATCAAGGTCTCTCAACACAGTTCTGCGAAGATTCACATCTTCCACTTTGCCTTCGATTCCAGTAATCCGTACTACATCCCCCCTTGTATACTGATTTTCGATCAAGATAAAAAGACCGCTAAGGATATCCCGCACCAGATTTTGCGCACCAAAACCAACTGCAAGTCCAGCAATCCCGGCACCAGTCAAAATCGGTGTGATGTTGATGCCCAGTTCAGAAAGAATAATAAAGCCCGTCAAAGCCCAGATAACTACGCCTATCGTAGCAGCAAAAACACCAGAGATCGTATCTATTCTTTGTTCAAATTCTTCTTTCTCCTCGTCTTTGTGGCGGGCAGTAGCCAACCCAATAGTTTTAGCGATCGCTTTGGATGTTATCTTCTGAACAGTAAGTGCGATGATTACTATTAATATAACCCTGCCAGCTGCTGGAAAGGTAGTTGCAACGAAGGTTTGTGGGTCAATTTCGAAGCCGAAAACGCTCATAGACGAGAAAAAGCCTAACAAAAAGCCTGGTGGTTGTCAATCGTAAAACTAGGCCGGCAAAGGTTGCTTTTTTTATTTCGTCTAGTATATATTTTAATTAACGATGCTCTCTACCTGGCGGATTTTATTTCTAATTTACATCGGGGTATTTCTCTTCATCTCTTTTTTGACAATGGTGGTTTTCTCCATCCCCTCGGCTAATAATAGGCCACCTTCTGTTTTACACGCAGTTGACTCAAGCTCTCCCCTCCACCAGTATCGCTTTAGTAGCGAACAGCTACACTGCCTTGCCCACAAACTCGGTGAGAATCGATACAGTGTCTTAGTTGCCCAAGGATTTGGCGCACTCACTAACGACGAGCAACAACTGATCGAAGTTTGCTGGAATACTACCGGACTCTTACCTCCTGAACCTTCCCCAGAATTTGTAAATATGGACCCGGCGGTTGCTGCCTGTTGGAGAGGTAAGATTGGAGAATATAGATACGAGCACATAGTCTCTGTTGGATTTGAGCCAACTGCTACTGAATACAGCTATTTACAGCAATGCTATAGTCAGACGGCCCCACCTCCTGACGGACAGGATAATACCACTACTTCAACAGACGATCCTGGGACAACACAGGATAACAGTTCAACCACTTCTGCTTACTCAACTTATGGTGAACGGTTCCCGGTGGGCTCTCCGAAGCGAGATTGTGTTAAAAAAGCACTTGGAACAGATTTTGCTTGGTTTAATAATACAGCCAATCCAAATGCCACTAGTAAGTATAAGCGATTTGAATTATTGGAGAAAAAGGCAGAGACATGTTTCCAAACCTACCCACCACCAGCCTCGACCTACGAACCTAAATTATTTTTAACCCCCGAAATGATAACTTGTCTGAAAAATGCGTTTGGGGAAACCCGATTTAACAACATTTATTCTGGAAAATCAATACCTACACCCCTAGAAGGTAAGAAAATACAGACCTGTCATGCAAAATTCTATGAGATAGAACGACCAACAGTTGAGTATCAAGATACGACAACATTAGACAAAGAAACTGAAAGTTGTTTAAAAATTGCGGTAGGGGAAAAACGCTATAAAAAAATTTCTGCCGGCGCAGCTCCTACTTTCCAAGAGCTTAATAAAGGAGGCGAGTGTTTTGGCGCTTCCACCTCCCCATTAGCACCACCACCCGTACTAAAAATCAGTGACAAAATTAAAAGTTGTATTGACAGCGCAATTGGTAAAGATCGGCTTGCGAAGATAAGATCTGGCGAAGTTGAGCCGACTGAGGGAGAAAAAAACAAAGTTTCTGCCTGTTTCAAAAATATTAATAAAGTTCAGCTAGCCTTTTTACCGCTACCCCCAGAACAAGTTCCTTTCCTTGGCGTAGACAAAACAAAAGCCTCTATCAACAAAGTGGAAACAAAGTATGTCAAGAATAAATCTGGAAAGGAGGAGCCAGTAGTAACCTTCAGCGGGAAGGGTTTGCCAAAAGCAACTGTAGATCTTTACTTTTTCTCTGATCCGATTGTAGTCACTGTCGACACCGATGCCAATGGCGATTGGACCTATAATCTAGATGTGCCACTTGATAGCGGGAACCACATAGCCTACGTTACCGCTAAAACCGGTGGCGGTGAGGCAGTACGAAGCGAAGTATTCCGTTTCAGTGTAGCCCAGGCTGCTGCCTCTGGGGATAAAGAAGGAGGTCTAATTGTCAAAAATACAGATTTCAGAGATCAGATTATGGATTATCTAGTTTGGGTAATCGGCCTGGTAGTAATTGGAGTCGTTGCTTTAGTTTCGATCGTTATTTATCGTGGAAAGCGAAAGGCGCAAGCAACTGCTGCCCCCGCAACGGGAAAACAACCGTAAACTGACTCCCTTCTCCTTCTATTGAATCGACGAAGATTCTACCTTTCATTTTTTCAATTATTTGCTTAGTAATCCAAAGGCCAAGGCCAGTCCCACCGATATCCCTAGTTTTGTCTGTTTTTATTCGGTAGAACTTCTCAAACAAACGTTCCCTAGCCTCCGGTGACATACCCAGACCTGTGTCCTTAACGAATGTTTTTAAAAGCTTACCTTCTAATTTTTGGCTGATGCTTACTCCACCTTTCTCAGTGTATTTGATAGCGTTTCCGATTATATTGACAAAAATTTGTTTTAGACGATCATCATCTGCCAAGATAGTTGGTTGAGAATCAACTGGTATGAATTCAAGCCTAAGGTTCTTTTGCTCGGCTTGTACTCTAAGCTCATTAAGAACACTGCTGATGACAAAGTCAAGTTTAGTTGGTTTCATTTCAAACCTAAGTCGATTCTGTTCAAACCTAGAGACATTGAGAAGATCTTCTACCAACTCTGATAGTCTATCTGAGCCCTCGGCAATGGTCTCGGCGTGTCTTTTTGATTTTGCGCTCCCTGTCACGCTTGGATCTTTCAACATTAGTTGGGTAAATCCTTTAATCGCAGTCAGCGGTGTCCGTAGTTCATGAGAAGCCATAGAGATAAAATCGTCTTTCATTTGATCCACTTCTTTTAGCCTCCGGAAAAGCCTGGCGTATTCGAAGAAGCGAAGGTGGTTTATCAAAAGCAGGAGAACCACAATCACAGTAATGCTCAGAACTACAAGTGAATCTCTAATTGTGCGGGAAATAACTTTATCAACCTCGGCAGTGGAGATCTTCACGTCCACCAAAGCCGTCTGCGCACCTGTTTCATCTTTAATCGGGGCAATCACCGACCAAGCTTTTTCATTGGTCGGCTTATCAAGCACTTGGGCCGCGTGAGCTTTGCCAGAACTCCAAACAAACTGACTCAGGGTCTGGTCGGTAGCTGCCTCACCCAAAGGACTGGTCGAAGCAACTGAGGTGAATTTGTTGTCTTCGCCAAGAGTGAGAATTGTAATATTAGTTATCTCTGGCTCCTCCTTTTTTATTTGAGCAAATTTTTCATTTAAGTACTGGCTGTTTTCTAGGCTCTCAACCGACATGTTTCCCAAAACAGATCCGACGAGAACCGCCTCTCTTCTTAACTGGAAATTAACATCACGGTCGATTGCCCGTAGCACCCAAATAGTATTAAAAACCAAAGCAGCGGGGATTAAAACAATTAATAATAAGGAGTAAACAAACTGAGAATTTTTCTTAAAAAACTCGGCGGAAGGCAGTATCATTTAATTAAACGATACTATTCCTTTGAAGCGTAGTCAAACAAATGTGCTGGACCTATACATAGAGAACGGTTTGTCCTTTCTCTGTTAGTAAAGTATTAACATATTCTGCTGGAGTTTGGTAACCCAGTGCTTGATGGTATCTAAGGTAGTTGTACTTGTGGTTAAACTCCCTGCACTTAC
>DASVHF010000040.1:0-3096 GCA_036382695.1 Candidatus Nanoarchaeia archaeon
CTTTCCCAAAGTCAATTTCTCTACCTCTTAACTCGCCGGAGGTGATCAACTTACTAACCTCTTGGGCGGTGATGTCAGCTTTATTAAGGGTGAAAAGGACTTTGTCATTTTTCAGTAAAACGTGCATTAAACTTTCAAGAACCCCAACATTAGGAGTTCTTAAAATAAGTCTGGCCGCTTCTAGGGTAAAAGAATCAGCCAGATTGAGCTGTCCTTTTTGCAGAGAGACCGGTTTTTCCTTTAAGACCTTAATATGATAGAAAACCTCAAAGACAAAAAAAATAATTGCGGCGGTCAAGATTAGATAAAAGATTTTACCGCCTCCGCTGGTCGAAAAAATGAAAAGTAAAAGGATAAGTATGACGGCGGCGGTGGAACGGATAACTACTAACAATAGCGAAGAATAAAGATTTGTAAAGGAAGCCGCGGCAAATATTCCCGATGTATTAGGCGAAAATTGCTCCATAAAGTGTAAAAAGGACAATAAAAGGTAGGGCGAGCCAAGCGACAAAGACCGCTGATTCAACAATAAATAAAATCGTGAAAATAAAAAGGTCAAAAAGAATCAATAAAGTTTTTATGAAAGCTCCGATAAAAATACCTGTCCGGACTAGACCTTTTCTGTATTCATTTTTCCAAGGCCGAAGATAGGTAGTAAAAAGTTCTTTGAATGAAAAAAGATGAGCAGATGCTGCAAAAATCCAAACTAGAATTTTAAAAAGTGTAATTGGAGCTTCCAAAAACCACCAGCGGAAAAAATCGATTGGGATTTTTGCTACATAGACAGAAACGGCAGGCGCGTTCATAATTTTGAGTTTCAACGAAAAATTACGTCACGCTTTTGCGAGACATCATCTTTAGTTTAGCATAAAAACTAGCCAAGAGTTAATAGTTCGTAGTTAGCTTCGAGGGCTGACCCTTGGGCTCGGTTTTTATTAGATTAGCTCGTCATAGAGTTTGAGGTGATCAAGCAGTAATCGGGTGATGAGGAATTTTTCGCGAACCGTTTCTCTACCGTGCTTGCCTATTTCGTTTGCTTTTTCCGGATTTTTTAGTAAAAAAATTATTTTTTCGGCGGTTTCGGCTGCGGTGGTAACCAAAAAACCATTTTTTCCATCTTCAATTTGTTCGACTATACCACCGGCCCGCCCACCGATGACCGGTTTTCTTTTCCACATTCCTTCCGAGACTGTAAGGCCGAAACCTTCCCGGGTGGATTTTTGGATCACCACGTCACTTGCCACTTGAAAGGCGTTGACTTCTATATCTCCCACCCCGTCTAAATTACTAAGAATAAATATGCTTGGGTCCCCCTTGGCGTATTTTCTTAAATCCTCCACGACCACTTTCGCTTCGGGGTCGTCTGGAGCGAATACTCCAATCAATGCAAGTTGCAGAGTTGGAAATTCGCGCTTTGCAATTTTGTAAGCATCTATTACTCCCCAAGGATCTTTCCAGGGGTCAAATCTGGATATTTGGGACACTAGTGGCAGTACGGCGCTTACGCCGTAACGTCGGACAATCCTATCTGCACTTTCCAAATCTAACGGAGCGTTCTTTTTATTGAGAGGATCAATTGCTGGAGGGATGATCCTAGCCCTTCTGTAATCCAAATCTGGTCCAATATATTTCCTCATTGTAAAAATGTAACGATCGTATTTTTGAATGAAAGGTAGTAGAAAGCGCCAAACAAAAATATTTGGCTTGGAGGTATCGATATGGCAACGCCAAATTGAAGGGTGGAGGTTTTTATGAAAGTCGATTACTGGGACAAATTGTGGATCGTGAATTACCCAAAGATCAGCTTCTAGTTTGGACAGGGGTTTAGCTATTTCGGCGTTAGCTTCTAAATAAATCTCCCGTTCCTTTTCTGTTAGGTCTCCTTTTTTGCCTTGTAAGTAATTATGAATCTCTTTCGTAGTCCTAAAGAAATCAGCATTTTTCATTCCCCGGAACCAGTGAGATTCTAGACCCAGCCCTTTTTGCAGAGGGACCAGTGATCTCAGTATTTCAGCCACTCCCCCACCTGTCGGTGAGGTGTTTAAATGAATAACGCGAGCGCCGGCAAGTTTTTTCGCGGTTTTTTCTATCTCAGAGTAAGTATCTTTTGAGATGATATTTTTATAATCGGAAAGTTGAATCGGATCTAGAATTACTTCTTGAAGCACCTACCTTTTCCTCCTCGTTTTTTGAATTAGCCCTCTTCTAAACCAATTTGGGGTTCGGTAACCCGGACCCTTAGTTTGTTTCTTTCCCATGTACTATTAAATAATATTCTATTAAATATTCTACAGCCAATGAGCTAGTATGTTAAGGCGGTAAAATCTAAAATACAAAATACTGACAAAATAAAGTAAAGTACTGACAAGTGACAAGGAGTCTCCTTGTCACTCATTGAATGTTGAATGATGAACGGCTCTGGTTCGCGATTTCGCCAGCTGGCGAAGGCAAATCCAGAGCCGCTTCCTAATATCGGTCAGCCAACCTCCTTCCAATTATCTATGAAGCACTCCCGGACTGCTGCTGATCAAATGAGGCCGTTGTCCTTGGCCCATTTGCGTGATATGCGGCTTCCCAGGACAAAGCAAACTAGATGGCGGAGAGTCCCATCTCTTGCCTCGATTGCTCTTCTTATTATAAGCAGCCATATCGGAAACCAAAGCATGGATGCTAAAGCCGTTATTCCTGCGTTACTTCGCAGACGAGCGTGTAACAAGCAGTAGACCAGCGACTGCCCGTTCTTATAATCTGCTCGGCAAACAAATACGAACCAGAAGAGCAGATTAACCACCACTCCTCCAGCATAGACCACGCAGAGCCAGATTATGATCTCTACCCACAATGGTATCGGCAACAACATCTCCATTTCCTCCTTCGGAGTTTGGTTGATGCTCCAATTATATCAGATTATTTCTTTATCTGTCGCGGAGTTTTTCGAGGTGTTCTTTGATGTAGCGTTCGTAGCCTACCTCTTTCGGCTGATAATATCGCCGCCCTTTTAATTTGTCCGGCAAAAATTGCTGTTTGGTGTAACCGCCGGGAAAATCGTGGGCGTATTTATAGTTTCTACCATAACCGATCTTACCCATCAGCGTC
>DASVHF010000041.1:0-6145 GCA_036382695.1 Candidatus Nanoarchaeia archaeon
CAGCGAAGGTCAGGAAGTCTGCACTCCCGACCATTCATCCGACCACAATCCGGACACGGCAGGCAGTGTTCACGGTCTTTCCCGCAGCCGGCGCAGGTAATCAATGATTTCTCCTTTCTCCACGCGTTTTGTTAATTTTACTGCAATCCGTGCCTATATGTCAACCTATAGTTGTTATTTTAGACATCTCCCGGAAGGGAAGCTAAACCCACAATCAGCTTTTCTTCCTCACTTAGACTATCCGCCCAACCAGTCATAATACTGGCAGCTCTCGTAAGGTGTTCCACCGCCATATTCAGAAGACGAGTGATTTCTGCTCTTTCCAAATCACCAATATTATCAATGATTCTCCTGATCAGGTTTTGGGCATAATTTCGATTATGCCGTATCTCCCTACTACCGTATAGAGCAAGATCTGACAAAAACCCTTGTAGGTATCTTTGAACCGCAGCTATGTTTATTTTCGGCATTCTTGCAAAGCTTGATTTGAACTCTGCAAGACTCTCAGCGAGTAGGAAAAGTTGAAGATTACTCATTCGAGCATAAGAAGCGATCCTTGTCTCTCTTACAGCTCTATCCATTAATATTCGTTCTATTTCTTCGATACGAAAACCAATCTGAGCTGAAGTTAGTTGGGCTATTTCAATTTCTTCATCAGAAAGAATAAGCAATCCAGCTCTTTCCTGACGCAACCTTTCTCTTAGCTTCATCCGAATAGTCTCTAGCTTTGCTTTTTCATCCTCATATTGCAACCGAACATGTATCGGTTGCCTCTGACCATGAGACAGATCCCGAACCACTTCATAAATCCGTCTTTTTAGGCCAAGAGATGTTTCTATCACACCAACTGCTCGACGTTGATCTTTATCGGCATGCAGAAGCCATTCGTAATCAGGTGATTTTCTACTCACACCTACAAAACGGCTATTAAGAACTGACGGGGGAATAGTAACCCGATTGTACCAGGGGCGCTCATACTTCGACTCATATTTTCGTCTTGAGTCGCTATACAATGCCGGCAACCGGATTCTCAAACTATCAAGAAGCAAGAGAACCGAAGGCCAGCGATCAAGCTCTGACCACTCCGTCGTAAAAGGATAAATCGGAACAGCAGCGATGTTTCCTTTTCTCAACCGGGCATTAACACGGTAAGCCACAACTTGAAGGTCTGCTCTTGGTTTCGGCAATTTGATCACTCTCCTATATGGCTGATGTCTAAGTGCTGGTGCGTAATTTTAGAACTTTTAGCCCGCCTTTGCAAATAACAGACAATCTTTTGTATAATCGCTTAAGTCATGGCAAAAATATTTGAGCATTTTTTAAATAGGGACTTAGCACACGTCATCCGATTTAATAATCGCCCACAGCATTTTCCCGAGAGCGTTGCCGAGCATTCCTTTTACGTCGCTTATTTTACCCTGATCCTTTGCCATCTTTTGGAGAAAAAGAGGATTAAAGTCGATGCCAAAAAAGCACTCGCAATGGCTCTGGTTCATGATGCAGAAGAAAGTTTCAGCGGTGATATTCTCAATCCGTTCAAACATTTTAATGAAAAGGTTTACCAAGCAATTCGAGACGTAAACCGCCAAATGGTAGGGGAGATGTTTGCTGATTTACCAACCGACTTAAGTAGCGAGCTTGTGCAGCTATGGAAAACAGAAAATGAATCTAAATCAATCGAGGCGCAGATAGTAAAAGTCGCCGACAAACTGCAACTCCTTTCTAAATGTTTTGAAGAAATCCAAGCGGGAAACACCTATTTTGAGGAAATTTATAAAGAACAGCTTTCCTTACTCAAAAAACTCGATCAACCTTGGTGG
The DNA here is from genome assembly GCA_036382695.1 of Candidatus Nanoarchaeia archaeon. Classification (GTDB taxonomy): domain Bacteria; phylum Patescibacteriota; class Microgenomatia; order Woykebacterales; family RBG-16-39-9b; genus DASVHF01. The sequence goes on from DASVHF010000041.1 coordinate 1,821, forward strand.
TCCAAAATCCGCGACGACGTCCTAGCCGGAGCAGCAAAGCAAGTATAAAAATCGAGCCTAGGGGTCAGGCACTCAAGTTCGACTCGTAATTACTAGAGGCTTGACAAATGTTCTCCTTTTTGCTAAAATGATCCACGCTTTTAACCCTGTGAAGCTTCATGTGTGGTAAGGTTGACAATTTTTTACGCTTGTCGTAAATTGTGAAAGCACTTTTTAAATCGCGTTTGACGCAATGAAGGTTGAGAGAAATTGCCTCGGCGGAGGAAATCTGATCTTGAAAACTTCGAGACTAGGTTCCCTTCGCGCGAGGGACCTAGCGTTCGCTAGGTTGGAAGGGTCTCGACGGGTGACGCAAGTCTCCACGAGATCCTTCCAGAAACTTTCGAGTCAGGGGTAACGTGTATAGCTGGATAACCGTGTTCAAGCGGATAATCTCGGCGACACGCCCCGACTCAACGGATGAGCTGGCAGGACCGGATCAAGAACTCCTCTTCCCGAAGGATTGGAGACATCCCCGGATCCCTGCCAGCTCTAACCTTGCCATCTTCGGATGGAACGGCGGAAGAGTCTAACGTTTCGCGTTCTACTGAACACTAACATGTATGACTCTGCCTCTCTTCCGCCACTTTCACACGGGAGATTCCACGCTATCGGCGTATGGCCCTCCCTCAAACCTGGGTGAAAACGCCAGGTCAAAGGAGACTGATTCCATGCGCTTGCAGGCGGGGTTAATCTCCCACCAGAACCCGATCTCGCCGGTGGTCCGTGACTTGTCGCGAACTCACCGGCTTCTTCTTTTTAGAGGTTTTTTACCTTTCCAAGTCTTATCAAAGCAGCTGGCACTACTGCCCCCTCACCAAATTTCTCGCACAATTGGTCAATTCTTTTTTCTAGTTCCAATCTTTTTTCGCGGACATTATCAAACAAAGAGGGTTGAATAGTCTCACCGAACTGAGAAATTCCGACACCAACCAATCTCAACGGAGTATAACCATCCCAAAGTTCTTTTAATAAAACCTCTGCCGCCTCGTAGATTTCTTTTGTGCAAGATGTAGAGTAGGGAAGGACACGTTGGTGAGAAACTGTTCGGAAATCTCTGTAGCGGGCTGTTACGTGAACACAGCGGCCAGTGTAACCCTCCTTTCTTATTTCGGTCCCAACTTCTTCAACCAGCTTTTGCAACATCGCCAAAATAAATTTAATGTCGGCGCTGTTCTTTGCAAAAGTCTCGCTGTGTGAAACTGATTTGGCTTCGACCCTAGGTACAAACCAAATATTATCCACACCACTGGCTGCTTCCCACAAATTAATTGCGAATTTTCCATAAACTTCTATTTTTTCAAAGGGAACATTTGCTAGCTCGCCAAGAGTTTTCACGCCAAGACGATGAAAGTACTCTTCCATTTTTCGTCCGATCCCTGGCAGATCAGCAATCGGTAGGGGAGCGAGAAATTCTTTTTCGCGTCCTGCTGGCACATAAGTCAAACCGTCTGGTTTTTGGTAGTCACTAGCAACTTTGCCGACTACTTTAGTGGTAGCAATTCCAATAGACGCCGTAATTCCAACTTCGCGTTTTATTTCTTCTCTTATTTTCTTAGCTATTTTACCAAGGTTCGGATAAATCCACTCCGTTCCCGAAAAATCCAAAAAGGCTTCATCAATACCAATTTGCTCAACCTTTGGCGCATATCTTGCCGTGATGGAAAAAACCGCCTCGGAAGCTTTAACATATTCTTCAAAGTGCCCACCAACGACAATCGCTTGGGGACAAAGTTTTAAGGCTTGAAACAAAGGCATACCGCTCTTTACGCCAAATTTTCTAGCTTCATAAGAGCAGGTGGCAACAACTCCCCGAGGAACCAAACGGCCATGTGGATCGACCCTCCCAACCAAAACTGGTTTACCGCGCAATAACGGGTTGAGTTTTATTTCAACACTGGCAAAGAAAGCATCAAGATCCAGATGCATCCAGCTGGAGCGGGTATTTTGTATCATGTATTTAGTATCCGAAAACAACCCGAACAAGTCAATCGGGTCAAAGTATGTCATCCCAAGGTGGTTAGCCCACGAACTCCGATTTGATCGGAGGAAGTGGTCGCAGCAACCGAGAGTACTAAGAAACCTTGCGTTTCGCAGTACGGAGGATGCTATAATTCCTAATGCCCACGAAGAAACCGAGAGCGATAAACGCACCATCAAGTTTGGACTGGAGGGTCAGAATGAAAACGCAGTTACCGGTGGAGATTGTAAGCACGGGATTCTCAGTTCCTGAAGATGTCCGAACCAACCCAGACATCTTGAAAATGTTCCCAGGCCAATTCCAGGGAGGCGTACAGCAAATATTGCGCCTTACTGGAATCAGAACACGCCACATCGCAAACGACAACGTAACCTCAGCTGAGCTTGGAACAGAAGCAGCAAGACAAGCACTCAAAACTGCTGGGGTCAATCCAAAAGATGTCGGCATCCTAAAGGTAGCTAGAACCATACCAGACAACGAGACCCTTGCAACTGCATGTCTTGTTCAACATCAACTGGGCCTTGGCGACATTGGGGCATCTGACACCGTAGCAGCATGCGCAGGTACTATATACGCGCTTGAGGAAGTTGCCTGTCAGATGACTGCCCGAGGAACAAGGTACGGACTTGTGATCGGCACCGAGATTATTACACGCTTAGTAGGGTCCATGGAACCTGACACAGCAGTTCTTTTCGGAGATGCTGGTGGAGCAATACTCCTGCGCCTCACCGAAAAACCGAAGCTTTGGATCACAGCACTCGGATCCGACGGAAAGCATTCCGGCGCCTTGTCAAAACCTTTCGGGTCGCCCCGAGTTGTCTTCCATGGAAACACTATATATAAACAAGCGACCCGGACCTTACCAGATAAGATCCGCTCTGTGTTGAACGAAGCAGGTTTGGAATCTAAGGACGTCGCCAGGTGGATCTTCCACCAAGCAAACTTAAGAATCATCGAGTCTGTCTGTAGACGATTGGGTCTTTGCGGACGTGGTGAAAACCCTCCAAAAAATGTTGTGATCAACATTAGCAGCTACGGAAACACGTCAACAGCCTCGATGATCATAGCGCTTTGTGAAGAAATGCGACGAAATCCAATCGAGAGGGGAGAGCGCGTCGTTTTCGCCTCGTTCGGTGCAGGACTCAGCTCAGGAGTAATCCTCTTGGAGTTCTAGAACATGAAGAGAGATGGAGCCCGCCCCGCGAAAGACCGAGAGGTCTATACGCGGTGGCGGGCGACTTCGTTTTCGGATCTCTAGGCTTTTTGAGCGACTAACTGCACCCAAACGCGGATCCAATCCTGCGGCCAGGCATCAGTCGGCCATCTAGGAAATGCCACTCGGAGAGCCATGATCAAAATTGGCCAGGCAATTGAAGGGTCCACACCAGGCATCGCACCTTTGAGGAACAACCAATAATGACAGATGGCTTCCCATCCCTCCCTTGTAACTGGCACTTCGGAAAGCTCATCGATGACAGGAACGAACCCAGCTTTGCTCAGTGTTCCCAAATAGTCCTCACGGCCAACATGATTTCTTGCTTGACTACGCTCACCCTTGTCCAACTCCACCCCAAACATCTTGCGTATCGTTGCGGCCTTCTTCATCCACCTAATGTAGTATCTCCTAGTATGTGAAGGTTCGGACTCAGTGGCAAACGCAGTGTTAAGGACGAGGTACCCACCGGGCCGAAGAATTCGGTGTATCGACTGAATGCATTCCTCTCTTTCCTGATCGTTAAGGAGGTGCGCAGCGTTGCAGAAGAACACTACACTTGCAAAGGATTCCGGCAGGCCGGGTAAGAGATGCTCTGCTCGAGCCTGAATGAAATCGACTCGTTCTCGACAGCTCCCTACACACAGAGTCGCCTTCCGAATCTGATCTCTATCCGGCTCGATCGCAAGGATGTGGGCGTTTTGAGCGATCATCGCCGCTTCACGGGTAATTAACCCAGTTCCAGCACCAATATCGACGACCACATCCGCAGACCGAAGGCCTGGAACCTTCGCAACTAGCCTAGCGTTGACCTCTACATACCCTCTGAGCTCGGAAAAGAGGCTGAATGAGCGATCCACTTCCATAAAGACCCCTCCCTTTGAAGTTTGTACCTAAGATAACACATATAGTAACCGCTAAGCAAGCTATGGGATCAAGAAAGAGTTACAACTTAGATTTCCGCCAACCCGCTTTTTGCGCTTCTTCCTCGCTGCAAAACCAACGCTCGCCTTTACTTTCGCTAATAACAGTTTTGTTGTAGTAACGTTGGCCTGGCATGTGGTAAATCTTCTCGCCGGAAGAGGAAATATT
>DASVHF010000042.1:0-1649 GCA_036382695.1 Candidatus Nanoarchaeia archaeon
GCATTACACGATAGCACTCGCAGGGTTTCTGGCTATTTCCATTCTAAAACAAAGATCCGGTGACCCTCCCCATCCCTGGAAACATGGACCCGAACTTTTTCGGTTTTGCTCCGGATCCCGGAAAGTGTCAATCGCTTTTTGCCGGAAAGAACTACTGTATGGTTGCTCAACCTCCAGTGGCCTAACGATTTATCCGTCTTGATAACGGTCTCTCCTGTCTTTTTATTGTGCGACTTATTGTGCGACATAATATAGCCAAGGGTCAAGTCTTCGGAGTAAGACCTAATTATTGAGATTTTTTCTTGCTCTCTTTAAAGACAAGATGATCTTTCGTTCTGTTCCCAAATGTCAATATTTAAGTCCGATCCCAGGATTTTTCCCTTCAACTGTGAAGTTGTTTTAGAACCAACGTACCCTTCTTTTCAGTACCGGCATTACACTTTGTTGGCACTATATTGTCAACGTTATTTTTTGTCGACGTCTCATATGGACCAAGGATACATTTCTTGCCACAGCGCAAAATAGAGGGGTTGTTTTTAGTCATTGTCAGCATACATGCCGCATTTGCAGGTTAACGATTTCCCTTGCTTTATAGCAGAGAATAGTATATTAAAGAAGCGTAATCTAGCTGCAAAGAGTGCTTTTTTGGACGTGAGACCCGCAAAGAACTCTAAACAACTTCTTTGCGGGTTTTTTTATCAAACCTTATCTTATGACATAGTTCATATTTAGTGACCAGGTTTCGTTCATTAAAAATTTGAAAATAAAAGGAAGAAATTAGAAAGGAAGCCAAGGAGAAAATGGCGATAGTAAATTTACACAAAGAATTAGACAAGGGAAAACTGGAGGCTTTAGTTGGGATTTATGAAAAAATTAATAAACTTGAATTTGAGGGAATGCTGGAATTTTTAATCCATCAGACGATAGAAACTCTTGGGGTGAAAAGATGCGCTATTTTTAAAGTTTTTCCTGAGCCAGAGGTAGTGGCATTGGTAGCTGGAGAACCAAAAGATGAGCATGGGGTAGGCATGAAATTCTCCTTCAAGGATTTAGAAGCGCTAAAAGAGGTGGTTGGGATTAAGTCTTATCTTTTAATTACCGATCCCTGGCAGGATAAACGCACCTGGCACAGTCGAGAATTGATCTACCATCGAGGCATTAATGCGATTTTGTTTGTCCCCATATTGGCGCAAGATGAAGTAATTGGCGTGATTGTCATTGATGCGACGGGCGAGAAAAAAACTCTTACTCAGGAAGAGATATACTTCTGTGTGGTTTTGAGCAATTTGGTCGGCGTAATTTTAGAAAGAGATTTAATTCATAAAGAAAGAGGGGAGGAGAAGGCTTTAATGTTTTTGGGGCAGGCAGCTGCTGAAGCTGCCCACCGACTGCGCAATCCTCTGGTAGTGATTGGTGGTTTTGCTCGAAGATTGGCAAAGTTGAAAGATCCTCTGTGCCAAGATTATGCTTCGCACATTATCGAAGGGGCCGATAAGATGGATGCCGTAATCAGCGGATTGCTGAGGTTTTCTGCGCCTAAAAAAGTTCAGCTTACCGAAACCCAAATTAATGAGGTTATAAAAGAGGTTGAGAAATTAATTCCGGAGTTAATTGGTGCGAAAAATATTAGGGTTAGTCTCCAATTAGAC
>DASVHF010000043.1:0-2099 GCA_036382695.1 Candidatus Nanoarchaeia archaeon
CGCTTCGCCCATCTTTTGTTCGCAGCCATCCTTGCACTGCTCCGCATTGGACGCAAGACTCGATACGGGTGGTTGGCTAAACCTTACCCGACAGGGACTTTCACCCTGCAAGATACGCCAAGCTTTCTTGGCGCGATAACGACAGAAATAAGGCGCGGGGACAACAGCCTCCGCAAAAGGGCACGGGGCTATCACCCGTCGCCTTGATTGACTTGTTGGGCGGGTTCATTTTTTAGCCCCCGCCTGCGAAAGAATGGCTGGTATCTGCTTTCTCAGCTCTACTACAGGAATCGGACAGTCTTTCCAGTCATGGTCCCAACAAACCACGTAGTGGCACTTACGCTTGGACTTCAAATGAGATTTGTAGCCACTAGAACGGAATTCAAATTCAATGTATTTACGAACGTAGCCTTTAGAAGCCGCCTCGAAAACTGCAGCATCGGGAAAGTTGGTTCTGATGACTTCGATTATTGGGAATCCAAGCTCCTTTCTAAACTCAATGAACAGAGCGACTACCCCCATTTCGTTAGTTGGTGTCCATCGCATAACGCCAAGTTCCATTGGTTCTCCGACGATATCTTCTATATCGGACTCGTCATCGATGGTAACAAGAACCTCCTTGGTGTTTAGCACATCCTCGCTTACCCGAAAGTGGTGGTCTTCCACAGCGACATATGAAGATAGGAAACTCAAAACCCAATCGACAACCTGTGGTGGAAGAGCATAGGTTCTCCTAAATTCCATGGATGCCTTATTGAAGAACATGTAGTTTTCACCCCAGTCTTTTCCCTTTAAGTCACCAACACGATTCAGGATGTACAACCCTTGATGAGTCGCGTTGACCCAGATGTTATGCTTTTCTGGGTTTGAAAGGTAAAGAAGAACCGTAGCGAGACCCTTGCTGGCACCCTTTATTTTGTTCTTTCCAAGGCACGTATCCAGAGCCGTTTTAGGATCGGAATCCGAAAAAAGTAGTTCTTCAAACCATTGATTGATTGCTTTGAGTTCGGCCTCAAAGATCAGATTACGGTTTGGGGCTGCCAAAAGTGCTCCGAACCATCTTTTACCCCCCTTATATAGGTCAACAGTATCGAAGATGTCGTTCAGAATATCATAGGTGTATTTTCCTCGATGTTGCACGAGGAGTTTCCATGCTCGACGTTCCCGTTCAATTTTGGGTTGGAGCCATTTTTGAGTGAATTCCTTATACACCTTGCTTTTGAGTAGTTCTTCAATCAGTTCCTTTTCACTGTCGATCCGAATGTCTGACATGGGTTTACCTCAAATATTTATGCTTTGTGATAAGATAAATCATCCGCCCAACGTAAAACTAACCGGCGGACTACCGCCAATCAACCAGTGACGGGCCATGAACTGTCCGGTTGAGTGACTGGTTAGCGAGGTTTTTATGAAATTGCATATTCCTGTTGTGAATGATTTTGGGGGTGCTCCAGTTGCAGAGCATGATGTCGTTTGTCCTGTCTGTCTTGAATACCATGCCGTCTTACTTTTGAACGTAGGCCGATTCGTGCCTTGCTGGAAATGTCAATCCGGTGGGTGGCGAACATACCAATTTCCTCCTTGGTTGGTTCGGATCATTGATTTCTTTTACCGCTAACCATTGATTAACTTGCCATTTTGCCCTGATAATGTGATAATAGCCGGGTTTTCGGGCAGTTTTGCCCGATGCCTGTTATCAGCGATCTCGGGGTATCATTATGGAAGTCTTATATGCTTGACTCGACAAAAAGTCAACAGCCAAAACTCTTCGATCAAGTCCGACAGGTACTCCGTCTGCACCACTACTCCATTCACACCGAGCGATCCTACGTTTCCTATGGACAGGTACGTACTTTAGTTATGTAAATAACTGCTCATTACAAATTAGCAAAGATGGACTCGCCCTCCTGATTCAATTAAATAAATACTTAGATTAACTGCGTTTCTCTCCTCTAGCGACAAAACTCAGCGGGGACAATCGACCGACCGCTGGAATGATTAGGCCACCCTTTTCTTCGTAGTGGTCGCCAGAGGTTTCGGTTTGCGGCAAACGAGACGATCCGAAAACCGTTCCTGTATTCTCTTTAGGTGTTGGAAAA
>DASVHF010000044.1:0-11555 GCA_036382695.1 Candidatus Nanoarchaeia archaeon
CATATTGATCTTCGGTTAAATTTGGGGTAGAGTATTAATATATGCGGACTGGAACTGCTCATTTACCACTTCACTACGGAAGCGCGCCTAGGTGGCTTTTTGATCGAATGGCCGTCCTTGCCAGAGAAATTACGATTGTTGTCGTTGACGAATTTGGCCCGCAGGAATTACTCAAACGAATCTCTCATCCATACTGGTTTCAATCTTTTGGTTGTGTACTTGGCTTTGATTGGCACAGTTCCGGCTTGACCACAACTGTCGGTGGGGCTTTAAAGTGGGGACTAAAAGACATTTCAAACGACCTTGGTCTTTTTGTCGCTGGTGGAAAAGGTGGTACCAGCAGAAAAACTCCAAGCGAAATAGAAACTGTCTCAAACACACTTGGTAAGGATTTTTCAAGCTTAATTTATTCCTCAAAAATGAGCGCCAAAGTGGATAGTGCGGCGCTGCAAGATGGTTATCAGCTTTATCATCACAATTTTTTCTTTACCAAAGCAAGGGACTGGGCGGTAGTTCAACAAGGAATGAACCCGAATAACCATTGGGCCCGGCGCTATCATTGGCTATCCGATAATTTAAAATCGTATGTAGAAGAACCCCATAAAGCAGTCGCTTGTGACCAAACCGTACAACCGCTTAATTTGGTTGCCACCGAATCAAACCAAACCAGACTGATTTCAACAAAAATTGCTGGTGAAAATCCCGAAAAGACAGCTAAAATCTTCAGGAGAATTGCAGAAAAGAATTTAGAAATGCCCGCTCACGAGATAATCCAACCATCTGACATCAGGCCCGAAAATCTCAATAAAATTTTGCTTTCCACTTATGAAAATCAACCAGCCAATTTTGAAGGTCTGCTTTTGACCCGCGGAGTCGGGCCGAAAACGATTCGGGCGCTGGCTTTGATTTCTGATCTTGTCTACGGCGCGCCGGCTTCTACCCGCGATCCGGTCAAATTTACCTTTGCCCACGGCGGCAAAGACGGCACGCCATATCCTGTAGATAGAAAAACTTACGATAAGTCCATCGAAATCCTAAAATTCGCCATCGAAAAAGCAAAAGTTGGTGATCGCGACAAAATCCAAGCAATCAAAAGACTCCAATACTCTCTGTTTTAAGCATCTAAATAAACGCGCTCTTGCGTTTTGGCTTCAACAGCAAAGATATTTACTTTTAATGATATAATCCCATAACACTAGCTTAGGTTGGTTTAAATAAACGGAATACAACCAACAGCAAGGGGGAGTGAGATGGAGAAAGATCCTGGTCGTGACGACTTTCTATACATCGGCTTTACCATGAGCCTAGTCGGTGAACTTAGGAGGTTGGGGTACACAAACCTCACCCAGCGGTTGGTCACAATCGCTTGTTGTGGCACCGACGATCAGCAGAAGAGGGTCGCTGATTGCTGGGCGATTCTGTACTTCGACTACATCGGCGAGGATTGGAGAAAAGATCAGATGATCAGAGGGTTCCTGAAAACCTTGGATGAAGCAGCGTGGCTTCGTCCAGGAGACCAGCACTCGTTGGTGTTCCTCCAAACAAAGGATCGCAACGCAGCATGGTGGTGGATCAAAGGAGCCTACGACGTGCTCACTCATCTTGTCCGGTCGGGAGAAGCCACACCAACAGTGTGGCTCTGCTTACGTATGTTGGGGGCAGTAGCACCAGCAGAGATCGTCTGGAACCTCTAGATAAACCAACGCAACCAAACAACGATAGGGGTAGGGCTCCCTTCCTACCCCGCCTCACCCTCCAGGAGATAAAAATCCAAGCAATTAAAAGGTTGCAGTATTCATTTCGCATTTGACGAACTCACTTTAAATCTATAAAATCGCGATAAATCAGCATAAGGCACCTATCAATCGCTCAACAGGAGGAAACTGCCATGGGAGAGATACTGACCTACACAAGCTCCGAATCCACCAAAGATGGTGTACAGGCGGCGATAATAGATGCCCACAAACACTGGGATGATCTAAGAAACAAGGCCCTCGAAGACGAGCTTCCACTGAGAGAGATTGTCCGGAGGATCGTTTCGAAAGCGCAGACTTTCGATCCCAATGTGAGATGGAGGCTGAGACTCAGCGAATATGGAGATTATTGGGAGCTGTCTTTGATCTCCAACCGCATCAGAGGAGTAGTTCAAGGACAGTTGGAAGCCGTCGCCAACAACTTCACCGGTAACTTGCATCTCATTCTCAACCTTCCTGGCCTTGACGAAGAAAGCCGTGAAGAGTGATACACCACCGCTGAGGAGGGGAGAAATAGCGAAGGTTTGGCAACTGCTGGAACAGGTAACCGTAGCTGCTCGAGACAAGCATCTTGAGCTGACCGACACTTCCGGTAGTGGTGGCGTCGGATTTGAACCACCAGGCATACTATCCTTCCTGGTTCTGACCATCAACTCCCTGGTGAGACCCTTTCTCACCAGGGCTTTTTTTATTAGTTGACAGTTAGCTAACCCGCTTGGCATAATAAAAGTAATGAGACGTCTGCCTTTTGCCTTGGTTAGTATTTTAGTCTTCCTTTTTTCATTTCTTTTCTTTGTTCCAAAAACAAACACCGCTTGGGCTGCTCCAACCACACTAACCGCCACCGCTGATGCCATGATTCAATCGCTAAATCCAGACTCTAAATATGGCTCTAATTCTCATTTAGATGTCATGAAATCCTACCCTCCAATCACCAACCCCGAGGGTAAAACCCGCAGTCTTGTCAAATTCGATCTTAGCAGTATTCCTGCTAATGCAACCATAGATTCAGCTACGTTCTCTATTTTTTTATACGGGTGTAACTGGACACAAACGGTTGATAACTTACATATAGGTAGGAACAAAGACTCTTGGCAGGAATACCTAGTAAGTTGGAACAACAAATCAAGTTTTGATACTGGGAGTGTTATAAATTCTACAGCACCATGTACCTCGGTAAATCAATATCTTAACTACAATATAAAACCGTTTGTTACGGGCTGGATGAATGGGACCTATCCAAATAACGGTATCGTGATGTACGGAAACGAGGGTGCTGGAGTAAGTTGGATCAAGTTCTTTTACGGGCGAGAGAACCCGGCCAACAAACCGCCAAAATTAGTCCTCACTTACACTTTGCCAGGACAACCAACTGACGGAAATACGAACGATGGAACTGAAGAGGACGGTTCAGATACAAACGACAAGGAAACTGCTTCAAAACCAGGCGAAGATAAATCGGCTACCCAGTCAGCAACAATAAGCGCTCAGAAGGCAACACCAAGCACAACGATCAGTGAAAAGGCAAAAGGGATTTCCGGAGCAAGAATCGCATTAATAGTTGCACTAGTTGTTATTTTAGGAGCACTAACCGCAGGTTATATAATATACCGCCGCCGAAAGAAATTAGCCAGTAAAAAAGATAAAGAACCCGAAAAGCTTGAGGAAAATAAGGAAGAAGCTAACACACAAGAACCATCTGACAAATAACTTTTACTCCAACCCAAACTCTGATAGATCTATCTTCATCGGGCCGTTTTCGAAGAAGTCATTAACTGCGTGGAGAACTTGTGAGGGAAGCACACGAGCCTTCAGTAAATACCCTTGAGCACCAATCTCAACTGCTTGTTTGATAATCGAACCTTGACCAAGATTGGTCAGCAGATAAACTGGAGTATCTTTGGCCGGAGAAGTTGGCACTCGTATCTCTTTCAGCACATCGATCCCGGTCTTTTTTGGCAGCATTATATCCAGTAGAATCAGGTCGTATTTGCCCTCCTTCGCCATCTCGACCCCCTCCAAACCATTAGCTGCTACCTCCGCCTCATAACCACTTTTCTTCAACTCCCGAGAATAAATATCGCTGACAAAAACATCATCTTCAATTAACAAAATTTTATGACCCATAAATTTTTGCCTCTATATTTGAGAGTAGCAGAAAAAACTACCAAGAGTCTAGCCCTTTCTTTGATTGAAAAGAGTGAATTGAAAGTTGGCGCTTCTATTGTTATTCTATAACGCAGTGGCTAAGGAAATCATCCTCGATATAAAACCAAAAGAAAGTAAACTAAAAAAATATTTGCCTATCGTAACCGTCGCGGTTGTAGTAACCTGCATTCTTTTTGCAGCCGGCTACGGCCTTGGCAGATACACCGAGTTTGAAGTCCCACTATTTGGTGAGAAGGGAGCCACCAAAAGTGCCACGCGAAAAGGTTGGTGTGTCTTCGAAACACGCGATTTTTCGATCGAATATCCAAAAAATTGGGAGGTAAGTAAAAACTCAGATACCGAACCCATCGGTGCAAAAGTCGAAGGTGACGGAGCAAGGGTGCAATTTTGGTTAACAGATGTCCGGGAGTATCGCTTTTCCAAGGAACAGAGAGAAAAACAAACTAAAGTGAGGAAGACTAAACTTGACGTCGATGGAAGAGAAGCAGACGTAACAAGCTACTCTTACAAGGACGGGGATTTTTTTATCGTCGTCGAAGCAGCTTCTTCTGAAAAGAGACCAAAAGAAATTTTTTGGCTCCTAGCCTCAGACACAAAGTTTAAAGAAACGTCGATGGAGATTGTTTCCACCTTCGTTAGCAAAAGTAGTGTCCAGAAAACAGATAAGACCAGCAATGAATAAAATATTAGAGTTTTCAACCAACAAAAATCGGGAACTTGTCAATATAACCAGCAGGGTAGAAGAAGCAATTGCCCAAGTTAAATTAACAAGTGGGATTTGTTTAATTTTTGTACCACACGCTACTGCTGCTCTTTTAATAAACGAGGACGAACCTGGTTTTAAAGCAGACGTTGAAAAACTTCTTGAGATGTGGATCCCCCAGGGAGATTGGCAACACGACAGAGTAGATGATAACGCTACTTCTCATTTAGCCTCCTCTTTGATTGGCCAATCAAAAGTCCTACCTTTGGAAAATGGCAGGTTGCAGCTTGGAACTTGGCAAGAAATATTTTTTGTCGAGCTAGACGGTCCAAGAAGCAACCGTAAAGTAATAGTCCAGGCAACTTAAACCGCTCTCGCAGCTTAATATCTTGCCAAAAACCAGTAGAATTGGTTAAACTGAGGTCGCAATGAAAAAGTACCTGCCGGCAAGCTTGTTGATAATAGCAACGCTCGTAATAGTCGGGGCACTAGGTTTTCTTACATGGCGTTTTTTTCAAGGCAGATCAACCCAACCTCCACAACAAATTCCAACCAAACTAGATACGAAAGAGAAACGGGCCGAACAACAAGAAGTAATGTTCGAAACCATCAAGGAAATTTTCAGCCAAGAGTCTCCTGGCACAAGCTTTTCCCTAGCGGTGTTTGACCTTAAGCATAATGAATACTTTGGCCTAGACGATAAAGTCCCCCAGCACGCAGCCAGTGTTTCAAAAATCCTTACAGCGGTTTATGTTTTCAATCAAGTAGAAAAAGGTGAGGCAAGCCTTGCTGACCCTATGGGTGCTTACAACGTTGAATTTCAGCTTGAAAAGACAGTGAAGCGAAGCGAACCAGAAACATGGGCTTTGCTCGACGAAAGATTTAAACCAGAGGATCAAAATAAATTCGCTACCAGCATTGGCCTAACTACCACCGATATAAGAATAGGCAAAAACCTGATGTCACCAAAAGATGTCGCCGTCCTACTTAAAAAATTGGCCAAAGGTGAAATTCTCACTGAAAGTAATCGGAATAAACTTTTTTCCTACATGCAAAAAACCGAAAGCGAAGACTTTTTCTCACCAGCTTTCAAGCTAGAAGGCGTCACCTTTTATCACAAAACCGGGAAGTATTTGGGTGAAGGACATGATGCAGCAATCGTCCAGCACCAATCCAATCCGTTTGTGTTGGTAGTTTTTAGTAACAATAATACAAACCCAAATTTAATCGGCCGTGGAACGGTGCTGACAAAGGTAGCCAGCAGGGTTTATGAGTATTTTAGTGAACTAGATTGACAGAAAGGAGGTGACAAAATGGACAAAAAGACTTTAAGTACTGGTCTTATTGTATTATCAGTAATAGCAGCTGTTCTTGGAGCTTTGGATTATCTAGCTGATTACTCTGTTCTCGGTCTTGGAGCAGATTCTTGGATAGTTGTAGCAGCTGCCCTTGGCATCTACGCCATCTACACAAAAGTGGCTTAATGCTTGTTACTCGCTAATGAAACTAGTTTTAGGCGATATAACGCAAATATCTGCCGATGCGATAGTTAATGCTGCAAATACGCAGCTGCGACATGGTGGAGGAGTAGCAGCAGCAATTGTACGTGTCGGTGGACAAATCGTCCAAGACGAAAGTGACAAAATCGGTTGGTGTGATATTGGCAAGGCCGCAGTTACGGGAGCAGGAAACCTGCCTGCCAAATGCGTCATTCATATCCCCACAATTGATTACAAAACTGGTAAAAGAGCAGATTTGGATGATATCAAAAAAGGGATGTTATCTGCTCTAGAAATTGCTAAAAATACAAATTGTAAGAAGGTCGCCTTCCCACTTCTCGGCGCTGGAGTTGTCGGATTGCCTGTAGAAGATGTCGCAAAGGCAATGAAGGAAGCTGCTGATAGCATCCCCGAGATCGAATCAATCCTCGTCATCCGCTCCCAAACTGATTACGGCTCCCTTAAAAATTTTTTCAATCGACTATAATCATTAAGATGACTAAGATTTTAGTTGGCCTTTTTCTAATTTTACTGGTTGGTTTTGCAGTCTGGTTTTTCTTCAGAAGAAGCGAGCCTGTCGAGAAGGTAACCAAAGAAGGTCCAATTATCTTTTTCGGCAATAGCCTTACTGCTGGGTCTGGAGCAGGAGAAGGAGAAGATTTTCCATCGCTTGTTGCGAAGGAATTAAAGATGACTAGCGTAATTAATGCTGGAATATCAGGCGACACCACGCAGACTGCTTTAAACCGATTAAAAACTGATGTGTTGGACAAGAGTCCTTCTCTTGTAGTCGTAGAACTTTCTGGAAATGACTTTTTACAGGGAATTGATCCAGAAACAACCATAAATAATCTTGACTTGACCGCCAAGCAGATCAGTCAAACCGGCTCAAAGATAGCCCTTGTTCATATCCACTTTTTAAGAAACGCTAACGAATATAAGGCGGGCTTTGAGAAAATTTCTGAAAAATACAATGCGCCAGTGGCTTGGTCTGTTTTAGCTGGGATCGTAGGAAACCCATCACTGATGGCCGACAATATTCACCCAAACGCTGCAGGTTACAAAATTATGGCCCAACGCATAGCCAAAGTTTTGAAACCTCTCCTTCAATAAGCTTATCTTTCCTTTACACTAAAAATCTTATAAACTCTTACTGATGAAAAAGGTACGAATTTACACCAGAAAAGGGGACAGGGGCAAAACTTCGCTAATTTTCGGCACTAGGGTGAGTAAGGACCACCCGAGAGTAAACGCCTACGGATCAGTCGACGAGCTGAATGCAAGCCTCGGTGTTGCAATTTCCTTCATTCGAGACAAAAGAATCGTAAAAATACTGCAAAGTATTCAAAATGAACTCTTCAACATTGGTGTTGAGCTTGCTAGTCAGAAAAAACTCAGGAAAAATACAAGTGGCTATTATAAATTAAAACAGTCTAAAATAGAGGAATTGGAGAATATTATTGATCAATATGACCAAAATCTTCTTCCGCTACAAACATTTATATTGCCTTCTGGTACAAATACGTCTAGCTACCTACACCTAACTCGAACCGTCAGCCGTCGAACTGAAAGGGAAGTGGCCGCATTAGCAAAGAGAGAAGAGGTGAACCCGAATATTCTTGCTTATTTAAACCGCTTGTCGGACTTACTTTTTGTCTTAGCGAGAACCTTAAATAAAAAGGCTGGCGGGGAGGAAGTAACTTGGAAAAAAGAATGACAAACCAGCCTATGATCGATAGACTCCCTGTCAAATATTTTATCTCGAAGCTAATTTTTATTAGTGCTGTTTTCGCTATAACCATCATTCTTTTTACAAATTTTGACACAGGATATTTAATTACTGATGAGCCTCAAACTAAGCTACCTCCCGCTGCACCAAAAGTAAGATTAGAATCTATTTTTACTAAACCAAACAACATTGATGAATTGGATAAAGACAAGATTGTTACTTTAATTGCCACTGGGGACGTTATTCCTGCAAGGGGAGCAAATTGGCCAGCGGTTACAAGCGGCGATTTTACTTACAACTGGAAGAAAACTGCTTCGCTGTTAGCAGGAGGGGATATTACTTTAATAAATCTGGAAGCGCCTTTAATCAAAAATTGTAAGTTGATGACAGAGGGTATGACTTTTTGTGGCGATGCCCGGCATATTAAAGGGTTGGTTTTTGCTGGAGTTGATACGGTCTCTATAGCAAATAATCACATTGATAATTTTGGTCTTCCTGGAAGAGACGAAACAACATTGCTGCTCGAAGAAGCAAAAATCGGCTGGAGTGGGTTCGGAAATTTGGACATTCGCGTGGCGAAGAGAATTAAATTTGGCTTTTTAGCCTTCAATGGAATCGAAATCCCTTTTGATCGAGAACAAATAAAAAGTGAAATAAAAGAAGCTAAAGGAAAGGTCGACGTCTTGGTAGTTTCTGCCCACTGGGGAGACGAATATGTCCTCACGCCAAGAAAATATGGAAATATTGCGCCAGACGATCCTCAAGAAATTGGACATTTGATGATCGACGCCGGCGCAGACCTAATAATCGGAAATCATCCTCACACCGTCCAAGGGGTAGAAATCTACCAAGGAACATTGATTACCTACGCCCACGGAAATTTTATCTTCGACCAAACCTGGAGCCAAGAAACCCAAGAAGGCGTGGTAGGGGAATATACTTTTTATAATGGCCAACTTGCAAACGCAAAATTCCACCCAATACTCGTTGACGTATCTTACCAACCTCGCTTTCTCTCCGAAAAAGAAGGTCAGCACATTCTCGGCCGCATGCTCCAATCCTCAAAACTAATATCAGAGAAATAGTCTTTTGCCTTTTTGCCGTTTCCTTGATAAACTATTTTTATGAGTTTCAAAATTTGCGTTTCCGGTGCTGCGGAAGGAGGGTGCCTCACCCCTACAACTTTAGAAAAGGCCGAAAAAGTCGGGCAAGCAATAGCAAAAGCCGGTGCTATACTAGTCACCGGTGCAACCAGCGGCATTCCTCATGCCGCCACTAAAGGGGCGAAAGAGGTAGGTGGCGTTTCAATCGGTTTTTCTCCTGCTGCTAGCAGAACCGATCACATCAATCGTTACAAACTACCCACAAGTTATCTTGACCTAACAGTCTACACAGGTTTTGGCTACGCGGGAAGAAATCTAATTTTAACTAGGAGCGCCGATGCTGTTATTATTATTTGTGGTCGTATCGGAACCCTAAATGAATTCACAGTCGCTTTTGAAGATAGAAAACCTATAGGCGTCTTGGAAGACTCCGGCGGTATGGCTGATGAGATAGAAGATATAACACGTATTGCCCACAAACATCAATGCCGAGTACTTTATGAATCCGATCCAAAAAAATTGGTAGACGAGCTAATCGAAGATTTAAAGGGGAAATATAAAAAGGACGTTGGAAAACTCACCCCAGTAAAAACTGTCGAAAATCCTGAGTGAAAGAAAGGAGGTGAACATGAAAGAAACACAGGTCGGCACAATTACACACTTTTACGACAAGATCAGCGTTGGTGTAATCGAACTAACAGGAAATCTAAAGGTTGGTGACAAAATTCATATCCAAGGCGCTCACGACGATTTTGAACAGGAAGTTGAAAGTATGCAACTAGAACACGAAAACATCCAAAGCGCTAAGAAAGGTCAGGCCATCGCTATCAAGGTTGGCCAACCAGTCCACGATAACGACAAAGTTTTCAAAGTAGAGGAATAGTTGTAAGTTATAAGATTTAATTTTTAAGTCTTGGCTTTTTAATTATGTTTATTGGTATTGATATTGGTGGTACTCATATTCGAGTAGCTACAGGAGCAAGCGGTGAAATCAAAGAAAAACACGATTTCCCCACACGTGAATTCCACGCCAGTATTCAAGAGATAAAAGAAGTTGTTACAAGTATTTCTGAAAACAGCAAAATTGAATCTGTTGGGATAGCCGTCCCCGGGTTCTTAAACATCAAGCAAGGAAAGATTTTTCATTCTCCAAATTTGATCGGCTGGGATAACATTGAACTGGTCGATATTTTTTCGAAAATGTTGGGGTTGAAGGTCTACATAGGCCACGATGCTTCAGTCGCCGCCCTTGGAGAAGCCACATACGGGGTCGGGAAAGGGAAAAATCCTGTGCTTTATTTTACAGTTAGCACCGGTATTGGTAGCGGTTTAGTCGTAAATGGGAAAATATTTTATGGAATTTTCAACCCAGAGGCTGGACACCAGATTTTGAGCAGAAAAGGACCGCACCACCCTGGCGCGCCTGCTGCAGATTTGGAATCGCTTTCCTCAGGAAGCGCGCTGAAGCGGGTCTATGATAAAAACCCATCCCAAGTCGAGGGAACAAAAGAGTGGTTTGAAGCCCTCGACTGGTTGGCTATTGGCCTAACAAATTCCATACTTCATTTTTCTCCCGAAATTGTCGTAATTGGTGGAGGAATGACCAAGCATAAAGAGATTTTCTTCCCTCCTTTGAGAACAGCCCTTAAAAAATATCTAACCGAGTTGTCGCAAGTACCAATTGTCCCTTCGGGACTTGGACAGGATTCGGGAATCATCGGTGCTCTTACTTTGGCAGAAAAAGAAGGGGCTGAATTTTGCCAATAGTAATTTATATTATATTGACACGAGTTCTTCTATACTTATACTGAAATTATCATGAAATTATCTGCCTTGGTTCATCTGCCCTCGGCTAGAAAGGAGGTGACCCGAGCTTGAATCGTGAAGCTACCCCTTATCTGGCTGAACTGCTTGGTACATTTGGTTTTGTCCTAGTTGGAGCCGGCTCAGTAGTGGTAAATAGTCAAACCAACGGTTCTCTTGGCGTTCTTGGAATTTCTTTAGCCCACGGCCTATCTCTGCTAGCATTCATCTACGCTTTCAACCATATTTCTGGAGCACATTTTAATCCAGCCGTAACTATTTCGCTTTGGCTGGTAAAAAAAATTGAAGGATCGGTCGCGGCTGGTTATGTAATTGCCCAATTGGCTGGAGCGGTATTGGCAGGAATATTTATTGAAGGTTTGTTTGGTAGTTC
This sequence comes from Candidatus Nanoarchaeia archaeon, assembly GCA_036382695.1. Classification (GTDB taxonomy): domain Bacteria; phylum Patescibacteriota; class Microgenomatia; order Woykebacterales; family RBG-16-39-9b; genus DASVHF01. The sequence goes on from DASVHF010000044.1 coordinate 11,155, forward strand.
TCGGCTAGCAGTACCGCAACCAAGCTTGGAACCTTCGGCAGCACTTTTGGTCGAAGCCATCCTGACATTTTTACTAGTACTAGTAGTTTTTGGCATTATTGTTGATAGACGAAGCCATACTAGCCACGCCGGACTAGCAATTGGCCTTGTTTTTGCTGGACTTGTTCTAGTAGGCTTTTACCTCACCGGAGGTGCTTTGAATCCGGCTAGAGCTTTTGGGCCTGCTCTGATCGCAAACTTCTGGGGTAATCACTTAATTTATTGGTTCGGTCCGATTTTAGGCGCAGCTGCCGCCGCCTTGGTATACGAACACGGAGTATTACGGTTTAACAAATAACATGGGCCGGATACTTACCCACAAGCAAGTAGAAGCGGAAGGTTGCTTATAGTCTGGCTTGTTT
>DASVHF010000045.1:0-7253 GCA_036382695.1 Candidatus Nanoarchaeia archaeon
GTAGGAAAGATTGATTTAAAGAGAGACTTTAGATCGACAGATAGTCGGGTTATGCCCACAGAACTACTAATATATGAACCCAAATATTTGTGGCTGTTTAGAGAGATTGTCGGCGAAGCAGACACTATTGTCACTGAAGAAGCCCCGTAGTTTGAGAAAATTGACATACGCACACAGGCCCTTTTATAATGAAGATTAAGAGGGTGCTCTACACACGTTTACTTCGCGCTGTTCGTTACATGCATACCCGCGAAGGGCGCGTGTACGGGGCTGAACCTGCCAAGTGAGTAATCTAATTGACCTTATACAAAACGAACCAATCGGCTTAGCAGTTCTAGCTCTACTGGTTCTTACCATAGCCGTATTTTTTGCAATTCCTATTTTTCTCAACTTAGTCCCACAGACTGCGGCCACAAAATTCCGTGAGGCAAAGAGTAACCCACTATTTTTCTTCAGTTGCCTACTGTTCCTGTTGGTGTTTGTCACCATAGCCCTTGTCTTATTTTTTGGGAGTCCTAAAACCAAACAAGAAGAAACAAAAGCAAAGGAGCAATTCAGAACAGAGGGCAAAGTACTCAACATAGATTCGAAAACTGGGATTGTTACCATACAGCAGACTGGAAGTCCCAGAAAATTTAAATTTAATACAAAAGGCTCAATAACTTACAAAGAAGCTTGGAGCGACAAGACTTTAAGCTCAAAATATCTAGCTAAAAGCACGGTCGTGGAGGTGTTAAGTTACGAGCCTCTTGAGACAGATGAAGTTTTAAGTTCGAGCAAGATTGTAAAAGTGACAATTTTTCCTGGGCTGAATACAGTTCCGCCAGATCTAGAGAAATTGCCTGATTATGAGGAATCGGAGGGCAAATGACAACTAGCCACTTCATAAAATTTGGTTTATCCGCAGCTGTCTTCATATTCGCTTTTGCAGCTTTCTCAATTTTAGCAACCTCAAGAGTAGAGGCACGTGGTTGGGGTTGGGTTACTCCAATCAGAGAGGCGGGTTACTTTGGCTGCGGGGCTAATAGCGAAATATACGGCAAAACTATTAATTACACCACGCTCAATACGGGAGTAAATGCAGGCCAAATAACAGTGAGGATCCGAAATATCGCTAATGGGGCAGTTGTAGCCACATTAACTGGTAACACGACAACAAACTCCTATAACTGCTTTAATCGTTTCACTCAGTATTTTGAGGTGACAGTGGCTGGGGGTAATGGTTGGAAGGGGCTCTATATGTATGCTACCGATGTTGCCGCTAACCATTCAAACGCCATAATAGCCATTAGGATTTATGTAGTTCCAACAACTCAGACCCATTCGATAGATGCTTATTCACCGGTTGGGGGTTGGTTCAGTACAAATAATGTCACATTAGGAGCGAATGTTACCACACTATCACCAACTTACGGGGCTACATGTTCTAGAGCCATACTTTGGTATTGGGACGGAGGTTTTCGGAACGAACAAGCTACAGCCTGTACAACAGGTAATTTTGCTAAAACTTTTTGGTTTGCAGATGGTGTCCACTCTTGGACTGCTCAATCGAGAGATAATGCCTGTATGCCGGGTTGTTTTGGAAAACTTTCAGGCCTTGGGTCAGACGCAAACAATGCCGGTTGGAATACTTTTTATGTCGACACCCAAGCCCCATTTACTGTTTCTGCTAGCCACGCCCCAGCCTCGCCAACTAACGTCCAAGACGTGACAATTAGCGCCAATGCACAGGATAGTTATAGCGGTGTAGATTCTATACAAATTTATGTTGATGGGGTTCAAAAAGGCGCGGCTTGTACATGGGGTGGCTTTTTCGGGCCTGGCAACGCTAACTGCCCTAGGAATGTTGGCACATATTCGGTGGGGAATCATACTTATCGCGCGTATGCCTGCGATAAAGCCGGCAACTGTGCTTGGTCACCTACCTATTCCTTCGCAGTCAAAGAAGCGGCCGACTTAGAGGTCGACGCAATCGGGAGTTATGGAGAGAAGCACGTTGGTGATACGTTTACAGTGACTGTTACAGTCAGAAATAACAGTAACGATACCAACGCTGGGGCGTTTCTGCTGCAGTTTTGTCGAAATGGAAATGGTGTGACATATACATGTAATGTGGGTTGGGTAGCAGCTAATCCACCAATCGGTGGTCTGGCGAAAGGCGGTGTTGTATCAAGAGATTTCTCAGTTACCGCACCGGATCCAGGAGTTTACCCATTCACCTACACAATGCTGGCCAGAGCAGATCTGCCTGGTGGGGTAGGTCCCGGCGCAGTTCCAGAAACGATCGAAGTTAACAATAACAGAAAGAAAGGCGACTACACTGTAATCGGTCCTCCGCCGTGGTTCCAGACCAGAGGAGGCGATGTGGGGAGTTTTCTCCGGATTGATCCAGACGATCCTCCACCCAAAAAGCTGGGTGTCCACAGCGCGGAATACCTCGTAATCTCAGACAGCATGATTAATAGTACTACCTTTACATCAGCTAAGCAGTGGCTGGTGCAAAATTACAATGGAATCAATATTTGGGTCAAAGATGAGACAGTATCAAAAGGGGAGTCGATTTACGATGCGTTATTCAAGGAATATAAAGTTGATACATCAAATACTATAGTTGGTAGCAACCTTAACAACATACCCGCAACTTCAAATAACAGGATATTCTATGTGAATGGCGCTCTTTCTATACCAGGTGGTGGCGTTAACTATCCAAACAATAAAGACCCAGCAGTTGTCTTCGTTGATGGTCAAATGGTAATTAATGGTAATCTTAGCATTGGTTCCAATACTGGGTTGGTCTTTGTTGTTAGTAGGTATGTTGACGTGAAAAACGGAGTAAGCCAAGCCGATGGCGTGTATATTTTTGACGAAGATTACTATGCCAGGAGTAAAAATAATTCGAGCGAAAATAAATTGACAGTAAATGGCGCGGTAATCGGAGGATTTACTAAAGGAGGCTTTCATTTAGACAGAGACTTTCGATCAGGGAAAAATAAAAATGAGCCTACCGAGCTATTCGTCTTTGAACCTAAATATTTGTGGCTGTTTAGAGAAATTATCGGCGAAGCGGAAACTATCCTCAAAGAAGTAGCGCCATAATTAAGAAAATTGACACAAACACATAGATCTTTCTATAATAAAACTCAGATGGTCTTAAACTACAGAAATTGAAGGTAACTTGCCATATGAGTGATCTGATCAATCTTCTACAAAATGACCCAGCAGCATTTTTACTACTAGTAGGAGCTTTGATAACCATAGCTTTACTTTACACTATTTCTGTTTTTGTCAATTTTGCTCCGACAACTGCAGCTGCCGAGTATTATCAGATAAAAAAACGTTCACTAGTTATTCTCAGCTTCGTTCTGGCGGTTCTAATCTTGGTCGTTGCTGCCCTCGCCCTCTTTCTTGAGCCTAGTAGTTGGTCTGAAACAATCGCACTCCTCTAAATATTCAAACTGCTGCCTCTTCACATAAACACAAATTTTTGCTAGAATGAACCACCATGGATTTGCACCCATGGTATCCTCAGGCTTCGCCTTCGGCGAGTACGTAATTGTTCAATTCACCCACGGGTAAAAAACCATGGTACCTCTTGAACAATTATAGATCGCTACGCGCTCTGCGCCGATGGCTAAGATCGCTACGCGCTCTGCACCTACGGTTAGGATCGCTGCGCGCTCTGCGTCCTGATTTGATCGGGACTATACTTGGTATATGAAGATGGGAAATATCAAACCAGATAGCAAAATATTAGTTGCTCTTAGTGGCGGGGTAGACAGCTCCGTGGCCGCTGCATTGTTAAAACGTGCCGGATACAACGTTGAGGGAGCTTACATGCGCTGCTGGAGTGAAGGACCATATTGCACAGCTAGCGCCGACGAAGCTGATGCCGCAAAGGTTGCGGGAGTATTAGAAATTCCATTTCGCGTGTTTAATTTCGAAAAGGAGTATAAGAAGAAAGTAATCGATTATTTCTTTGCTGAATACGAAGCCGGTAGAACGCCTAATCCTGATGTGATGTGCAATAAGAAGATAAAATTTGGCTTATTTCTGAATAAGGCGAGGAAACTTGGGTTTGATTACATTGCTACTGGCCACTATGCGAGAATTTCTAATGAAGCAGAGCTTGGTCCTTCGGACACAGAGTTTCTAATTCAGAATGGTAAAAAAAGCCCAGCCTTCAGTCTGTTAGCAGGTACGGATGGAAATAAAGATCAATCGTATTTCTTATATATGGCCGCCCAAGATCAACTGAGATATATTCTATTTCCGCTTGGAAGTCTAAAGAAGAGTAATGTGAGGGAGCTGGCGAAAAAATTCAGACTTCCCACGGCTGAAAGACGCGAAAGTATGGGAATTTGTTTTGTCGGTCCCGCACGAATAAAAGAATTTTTAATGCAAAAAATAAAAATTAGGCACGGAGACATTATCAGTGTTGATGGTAGGCTGCTAGGTAAGCATATTGGTCTACCCTTCTCTACGATCGGCCAGCGTGAAGGATTGGGAATTTCTGAAACAGTTCCGTATTACGTAGTTGATAAAGAAGTTGTTACTAACACTTTAATTGTAGCTCCGTTTGGCCATAAGGCTTTGTATAGACGTCGATTTCTTACAGATAGACCACATTGGATAAAAAAAGAACCTGCGCTGCCTTTGAAAGCTGCTATTAGGTTACGTCATCGAGCACCTACAGTGAAAGGAACGATAAAGAAAAGTGTAAGAAATACCCTAGAAGTGGTTTTAGATAAACAAGAACGCGCAATTACGCCAGGGCAATCAGCGGTGTTCTATTTGGAGGATAAAGTTCTCGGCGGAGCGGTGATAAATAGAGTGCTACTGCACTCTGCGACCACTGCGTGGACTAAAAGTAACAGATTGATATACAAGTAGTTATTAAGTATTACTATGACTATAACAATACATAATATAATAAAAGGTATCATAGGTATACAGATACTCCAAATTGATTACTGGTTTCGTTCTAAGCCCGATACGCTACAAGGAGTTTTGCTCCCGACAATTGTCTTTTTCTTGATCTTCTTGGTTGGATTTATTCTTATTATTTACAACCAACGGGGAATTGGTTATTATCCACCGAAAAACAGGATATTCAAGCCGGCAGGTATCGGGTTGATTATTATGGGACTTGCCGGCGCGGCCTTTACTTTTTTTACTTGGCAGGGAGTTAGTTTTTTGGGCGTTCGTGCGTTTCTCTTGGTTATTTTCTTGGCTTCAGTAGCCTGGGCCTCTTATAGCCTTTATCTTTACCGCAAGAAAGTACCGGAGCAGGTAGTAAGATACGAGGCTAGCTTGATCAAACAGAAATACTTCTCCAAGAAGAAGATATGAGTTTTAAGATATAGGGTGCATGGGAAAAGAATCAGAGACTAAAATTTCTTAGATCTTAAGTCTTACAACTTGTAACTATACAAAGGCTTGACACAAGGAACTTTTTAAACTAAAATGAGGCTGTTAAAGAGGTTAAAAAATGTAATTTATTTTTAGTCTGCACATCTAATTAGCTCGCGAAAAGAGCTTGCTTTGTGCCAGCTCTTTTTAGTTGCAGACAAGGGAAAGTGTCAAGTATCACGTGTCAAGTTGGTAAGAAAAAAATTCTTGATACTTGATACCTGATACACGATACTTTTGGCTCTTTGACAATCCAAAATGTAGCAGGACCGGTATTTTATCGGTCTAGAACGTCAAATCTTTGAGACAATTTATCCCGATAAATATCGGGATGATCAACTTTCTTTTGGAGAGTTTGATCCTGGCTCAGGGTGAACGCTAGCGGCGTGCTTTAGGCATGCAAGTCGAACGAAGCTTGTGCGGAGCACAAGGAGTTTAAGTCAAAAGGCAAAACTCAAAAGTCAAAAGTGAAAGTAAAAATTCAAAAATTTTCTGAAAAACTTTTAACTTTTGAATTGAAATTTTTAATTTTGCATTTTGCATTTTGAATTTCTTGCGCTCTGCGCAGGTTCAGTGGCGGACGGGTGAGTAACGCGTGAGAACGTACCCCCTAGTGAGGAATAACCCCGCGAAAGCGGGGCTAATACCGCATGTGACCGCAAGGTCAAAGGATGTAACTATTCGCTAGAGGAGCGGCTCGCGTCCCATCAGCTTGTTGGTAGGGTAACGGCCTACCAAGGCTATGACGGGTAGCTGGACTGAGAGGTTGACCAGCCACAAGAGCACTGAGACACGGGCTCTACTCCTACGGGAGGCAGCAACCGGGAATCGTAGACAATGGGCGAAAGCCTGATCTCGCGACGCCGCGTGGAGGATGAAGGCCTTCGGGTTGTAAACTCCTTTTGTAAGGGAATAAGGTCCGACTTGTCGGACTTGACTGTACCTTACGAATAAGCCGCTGCTAACTACGTGCCAGCAGCCGCGGTGATACGTAGGCGGCAAGCGTTACCCGGATTTACTGGGCGTAAAGAGTGCGCAGGTGGTTAGGTAAGTTTTCGTTAAAATTCTACGGCTCAACCGTGGAACCGCGAAAATACTGCTTTGACTAGAGGAAGCTAGGGGGTACCGGAACAGATGGTGAAGCAGTGAAATGCGTTGATATCATCTGGAACACCCAAGGCGAAGGCAGGTACCTGGGACTTTTCTGACACTGATGCACGAAAGCGTGGGGAGCGAACGGGATTAGATACCCCGGTAGTCCACGCCGTAAACTTTGGACACTAGATATCGGGCTGGTGACGGCTCGGTGTCGTAAGCTAACGCGTTAAGTGTCCCGCCTGGGGAGTACGGCCGCAAGGCTAAAACTCAAAGGAATTGACGGGGACCCGCACAAGCAGGGGAACGTGTGGTTTAATTCGAGACAAAACGAAGAACCTTACCAGGGTTTGACATGTATGTGGTAGGAACCCGAAAGGGCGACAACTCGCAAGAGAGCATACACAGGTGCTGCATGGCTGTCGTCAGCTCGTGCCGTGAGGTGTACCCTTAAGTGGGATAACGAGCGCAACCCCTATTGGCTGTTGTATCACTCAGCCGAGACTGCCCCGATTTAATCGGGGAGGAAGGAGGGGACGACGTCAAGTCATCATAGCCCTTATGTCCTGGGCTACACACACGTTACAATGGACGTTAACAACGGGAGGCAAACTCGCGAGGGTAAGCAAATCTTTTTAAAAGCGTCCTTGGTTGGGATTGCAGTCTGCAATTCGACTGCATGAACGTGGACTTGCTAGTAATCGCAGGTCAGCATACTGCGGTGAATACGTTCTCGGGTCTTGTACACA
>DASVHF010000046.1:0-11148 GCA_036382695.1 Candidatus Nanoarchaeia archaeon
TAATCGTTATTATAGTCATATCTCTTCTAATTCTTTACCAGATAAGAAAAAGAAATGTTAACCAGTAATTATCTGTTAACCCTATTATTAACGTTAGTAATAGAGGTCCTTGTAGCATTAGTTTTTGGTTACAGAAATAAATTCGCATTGTTAAGTATTATTTTTGTTAACCTAATTACAAACCAACTACTAAACTATATTTTGTGGTTAAACACTTCCTCAGCATTCTTTACAACAATAATTACAAATTTAATTCTGTTAGAAATTTTAGTCGTTTTGGCAGAATGGCTTTTATTAGTATTTGCTCTACGGCGAAGCTTTAAGCCGTTATTGCTGTTGTCATCAGCTATGAATTTTGTTTCATTTTCTGTAGGATTGGTTTTAAGATAGAAAAAGAATTTTCCGCAATTTTTACCGAAATTACTTTGTCTCTCTAAAATTCCTTTTGCCCAGGTGGCGGCGCAGAAGGGTAAAACTCATTTTACGGGTTGAAGCTCTTCCTCGACCTTTTCCGCTAAGTAGATCTTCATTAGAGACTGGTAGGGAACATCTTTTTTGTTCGCCAGTTCTTTGAGCGCGTTTAACAGCGATTGAGTTAGACGAATCGAAACGGTTTTAGTTGAGGGTTTTAAATTTGGGAAAGATGGGTTAACAATCGCTTTACTCCAATCGAAATACTCGGAAGTATCCGCAGTTGCCCAGAAGTCGCGTTCCTCGTCCTCATTTTTAAATTTTGGTATTGGTTTAAGTTGCTTCTTCATATTTTGCCTTTTCCTTTCTATTCATATCACGAGCCGAAATAACTCTAACTTTCCCATCTCTAAGAGTAAAGATGACCGACAATTTTCTTTTCTGATTCGTTATACCAAGAATTTGGTATCTAGGTTCCGTTAGTGAGTGCTTCGCGTCTTTCGAAACAATTCTCGGCTTGTTTTCAAAAACCTCCTCCGCTTCAGTGTGCTTTACTTTGTGCTTTTCCCAATTCTTCAAAACATTAGCTTCATCCCAATCAAAACCAGTAACCTCAGCCAAAGCCATGTATATGAAGATAATATACAATTAGGGTGAGTTTGTCAACAGCTAACTGACCAATTTGCTTTCCGAGAAAATTACTTCGTACTTTCTAAAATCCCTTTAGCCCAGGTTTTTGCTCGCTCGAGTTCGCCTTCCTTTAGAGGGCCTTCCTTACCTTCCACAAAAAAGCCCTCCGGCTCGGCCACAAGAACGCCGCCTTTTTTCTTCAGCGTATCGGCAATTCTGGGAGCAGCAAAGTTTATTACGGCCATTAATAATCTTAAACCAATTCCATGCCCACTTTTCTCAAATCTTGTGTCGAATGCGGCGACACTGACACCTTTCAAACTATTTTCTGGGATTTTATCGAGGAATTCGGTAGTTGTTGGTTTTGGTTGACCGCCGTGAGTTGGCGAACCGATAATAAGCAGATCAAGACCCTTCAATTCGGAAGGGCGCACTTCACCAACAAATTTAACCTTCCCACCCGTACCTTCACCAACCGCCTTGGCGATTTTCTCTGTATTTCCATATAGCGAATCATAGATAACTAAGGCTTTCATGGTCTAAAATTAGCATACCCACCGTTCCTTTACAATAATCAAGCGCTCAAAAGTTCGAATATAAGATTTGCTGGCGAAAAATCGTCAGGAAGGCGGTTTTTGGTAAAATAAATATAGTGAAAAAGAAAATTTTAATTGGTTTAATAGTTTTAATTTGCCTAACCGCAGGAGGATTTTTTATCTACGGATATATCTCCACCCCGCTTGGAGTTAGTAATACCACAAGAAGCGGCAGATTAATCAAAGATGAAATTTGGAGTGGTCAGATAAAAGTAATAGGAGATATTCTTGTGATGCCGTGGGCAAAATTAACAATTCTTCCGGGAACTATCGTAACTGTTTCTGCAAATAAGGATGCTTATAATTTATGGGGCCGGCAAACATGCGATGGAATTAAAAATTATGATATGCTTATCGGAATAAAAAAAGAGGGCAATTATAATTGCGGGGTTCATCTAAACGAACCTTACAGAGATGAAAAAAATCATATTTCTATCATTATTCTCGGTACTCTAAAAGCAGTTGGGACAGAAGAAAACCGGATTGTTTTTAAGGCTGATTCGCAAAATCCAACAATTTATGATTGGAATAACCTCTTAATTATGCGGGGAGTTTTGTCTTATGCTAACCTGGAAAATTATAGGAGTATAGGGACATCCTCGGGAGAAGAGGTAGAAATAAGCCATAATAATTTAAAAAATGTAGGAGAGTGTGGAATCTGTATGGAAAAGAGTAGAGCAAAAATATTTTCTAATACAATTTCTTATGCCGATCATGAATTAATATACGTGCATAATAGTTCTCCAATTATTCGTCAAAATTATCTCGGACCCAATCCTGAACATATGGGTATTGCAGTAGAGGGTGGCTCTCCTCGGATTATAGCTAATGAGATTAAAGAATGCGGTGCAGCTGTTGTTTTTATTTCTCCTCCTGATCAACCAATCATTAAGGATAATGTTCTCTTGAATAATGATAGGAATATAGCACATGATTACTAGTGGTATCTGAATTTGGAAAATTTTCCCAAAACCAAGTTCGAATTACGTCCCACCTACACTAAATTCCGCGGTCGCCCAACCAATCGCCACGGGGGCGGTTTTTTAGTAGAATAAGTGTATGGTGACCAAGAGGATCTTAAACCTTTTTCTGCTAGCATCAATTTTGGAGATCGCCCACGTACCTTTAGAATTGTGGCTTTTTCGAATTGATCACATTTATTACGCCGATGCAAAGGCTGTGTTCGATGGCATAACAAACGCTCTGACACCGATTTCGCAAAACGCCGACGAGGCCTTTATCCTGATGGTCGGAATCTTTGGAGTACTGTGGCTAGGAACAAATTACCTTTCCTTGAGGGGCGGAAAATGGCAGCTTGTTGTGATAATGTTCTTTAGCCTTCTTTTTATCTCCGAAATTCACCACCTGATTCGTTCCATCTCACTTGGGATATATTATCCGGGAACACTCGCTGGTCTCATTCTAGTTGTCTTAGGTCTAATACTTTTCTGGGAAGCAATCAAGGCTTGGAAACAACAATAGCCAACCAATTCGTTAAGTTGTTGCAATATCCCTTTTGACAAAAGCAACCGCACCAATTATCGTGCAGATTATTCCGACCGCTAAAAAGACAGAGATGTTTAGTAGATCGATGTGGTTGTGAAGAAGCGCGGTGTCGAAGTCAAAGTAATGGAAGAAAGAGGCGTATTTTAGATCCTCTATCGATTTTTGAAAGGCCGAGAATATGTTAAGAGCATACATAATGATTAGTAGCCCACCGGTGAGAGCAGCTGGTCTGCCTTTCGAAGATGAGACGGCTGAGAGCATAAAACAGATGCCAAAGATGGCAAAAGCAAAGAGGAATCCTAAGATGGAAATACTTACAAAATTTTGCCAGTGGAAGCTTATATTATAAAGACGAGCAAAAAGGATGACTGACGAGTTGGAAATGGCGATAAAGAGGATGATGATAAATAAGCCCGAAAAGTATTTGGAAAAGAAAATTCGCAAGCGTGAAATTGGTTGGGCAAGCAAAAGTTCAATCGTGCCTTGCTCAATCTCGCCGGCAATTGCCGACCCAGCGTAAGCAATAATTAAAACAATTAAAATTATTGGCCAAAGCAGGCTAAAATATTCCCCGGACATAAACCCTTCAAAACTACTTAAAAAGTTCTCTAGATTGATATTGAAAGCCTTCATCAAATCTTGCGGATAGGCCTGAAAAGCTTCCTTTAATTTTGCGCTTTCTTTAAAGATTGAGGGGAAGAAAGCAGCGTAAAACCAAACAAAGCCGATACAAATGGCGTTGTAGATTAATAAACCTGCTCGATTAGTTTTTAGTGTTTTGGTAAATAGTGGCCACATATTATTTTCGAACCTGCTGGTGAGAAAACGTCATCCGCAGGATGTCATCTGTAAAACTCCATAAAAACTTCCTCCAGAGTCGCGTGAGTAATTTCTAGATCTTTAAGGTTGTCGTACTCACTTAGCTTATGTAAGAGCGGTCGGATATCAGCTTTAATTCTTAGAACAAGGCCATTGGAGAGTTCCTTGACTAGTTCGATACCATCGGTGTCAAGTTCCTTTTTTGGGACCTCCCCTTCGAAATAGGCGTAGATGGTATAAATCCTCTTTCTTTTAATATCGTTAATACTTTCTACAGCGGCGATTTTTCCTTCTTTGAGAATGATTACCCGGTCACAAATTTTTTCCACCTCAGCGAGATTATGCGAAGACATAAAAACGGTGTTGCCTTTGGCCGCTTCGGCTTTCAAGATTTCATAAATATAATTTTGCAGCAGCGGATCAAGGCCGACGGTCGGTTCATCGAGGATCAAAAGTTTCGGTTGGTGCATCAAAGCTAAGATGATGCCTAATTTTTGCCGGTTACCGGTTGAAAGTGCCCCTGCCCTTTTTTTAGGATCGAACTTTAACTCTTCGATTAGTTTTTCGTCAAACTGACTGATGCCGCGGATTCTTTCGAGAAAATGAATGTGCTCATTTCCCGTCCAAGACTTATAAAGATTAGTCTCGCTTGATAAATAGCCAATATCAGATTTTATCTTGGCGGTATTTTTTTGGGCGTCCTGACCAAGAATTTCGATTTTACCTTCTGTCGGTCGAATAAAATCCATCATACAACGGATGGTTGTTGTCTTCCCAGCACCGTTTGGGCCCAGGAAACCCATGATTTCGCCTTCTCTCACGTCAAAAGATACACCATCCACCGCTTTGGTTTTCCCAAAATGTTTTTTTAGATTTTTAACACTTATTACAGCCATAGGTCCGAAAATTCATATTAACATCTTAGTTTCTGTTTGGTCAACGATTCGCGTAATAAAGAAACCTTTTTATATTGAAGTTGCGGAAGCCTTTGATATAATTAGGAATCATATTTGTAAAGGGGGTGAAGTTTTGTGGAAAAACTTGACAATCAAGCAGAAACTGGGTGCTGCAAAAGGTTTGATCCTGCGCCGTGGCAGGAGAAAGAAGTTACTTGGAAAGATAAGCTATTTCTCAAAGATCATGTCCGCAGTTTCCTGCACATCCCTCTAAATATAAACCAGGTGATGACACGCGATATGAAACTGATTGAGGACGCTGGCGCTCTGGGGACAGAGCAACTAATGCTCTCTGACGAAAAATCACTTTGGGGCTCGGGCATTTACATTTCGGTCAGTAAGGAAGTGCCGGGAGCAGCTATGGAGAAACTGTCAGGAACTTTTTTGACCAAAGTCTTTGAAGGGCCGTACAAAAATATCGGAGGTTGGGTGAAAGAAATGAAGGCTTACATAGCCACAAAGGGTAAAGAAATCAAAAAGCTTTATTTTGGCTACACTAGTTGCCCAGCATGCGCCAAGGCTTACGGCAAAAATTACGTCGTTTTGCTGGCGAAAGTGTGGAAAGGAGGTGGAGAATAATGAAGTCGCTTAAGTTGGCTATTATTTATGGAGTTTTGATTTGGGCGATCGTCTTCGCAGTTTCGTTCGCAGTTTTTCCGATTCACGATTCAAACAGGCCGCTATTTGAATCCGTAATGCCCGTTGCAATAGCTGTCAGTGTTGTTTTCTTTTCAGGGTTGTATTTCAGGAGGATAGATAAAGGTTTCCTAAACGAGGGAATTAAGCTGGGTTTACTTTGGCTAGTTATTAATATTGCAATTGATGTTCCACTATTCAGCACCGGTCCAATGAAAATGACTCTCGCTGAATATGTTTCCGACATTGGTGCCACTTATCTAATAATTCCGGTAATTACAATTGGTGCTGGGTTCTTACTTGAAAGGCGAACATAATCAATTTAGCTTTGGGGTCTGACCCTTAAGTTCGTACTTGTTGTAGATACACTCCTTTCCTAATCAATCGAGTGGCCTTAGTTTGAGAACAATAATGTAAATTATTGCTCAAACGCAGACGGCGCAATACTTGGCTTGCGGAGCAAAACATAAAGTATGAGCAGCCTATAGTTGATATTAATTAATCCACTGTGGTATAATCCCCGAACAACTGAATATAGCGGATAGCGCCTGAAAGGGCTTTCGAAGGGAGAAACAGAATCATGCCAGAGGCAACGCTTTCAGTGCTTCTTCGGTTTGGGAAGAAGCTGGCGGCGATTGATGACCAGGTGGCTTTCATCAACAACATCTGTTCGGATGATGCCTGGCCAATCGTCGGCGAGATTGGCGAGGGTAAGATCGAGGGCTGGGAAGCGCAACAGCTCCTGAAGGAGATCCGCTCTCGCATCAAGCGGTTCGAGCAGCCAGAAGAGATTCTGGCCAAGGTGCTGTCCTTCGGCGATCAGTTCGAAACGGCCCGTCTCACCGTCATTCCGGGTGGAGAGACGCTGGAGTCCCAGCGGGACAACGGCGTCATTGGCTTCAGGTCGAACTGGCACTTCAATCCTGAAGAAATCGCTAGGCTCTCGGTGTCTCCGTCCATCGGCAGTGAGGTCATCTACCTCGCTGACTTGATCGAGGGCAGTCTTGACTGTACCTACGACAAGGTGGATGAGCGAGACCACGTTGAAGCGATCCTAGACCGTCTTCCGAAGGTGGAAGGCTTGCAGTGGATCGTCGGCAACACGACGAGCATCAACCGAGTCCTAGCCAACCACCTAGAGGAGACAGGTGTCGAACTTCTTCCTACGGTCTACACCAGGGCGAGCGACACTTACAACCACCCGACCTACGGCCTCCGCCGTTTGTTCGTGGGTCGCCTGTGCTCTCGTAGGGTCCGCGTCGACTACCTGCCGCCTTCGAGGTCGGACGGCAGTGTCGGGCTCTTCGTCCTGGGAGTGCCTGCTTAGCGCTTGGTCCGCCGTAGGCGGATTGGAGTCCTTGGAATTTTTGGAATCTTGTTCCATGGATTTCGCCGAAACTGTTGAGATTCCTGGTGGCACGGAAGTTGCACAGAGTTGCGTTCCGTGCCTTTCCCTTTTTCTGAACAAAAGTGAAGAAAAACATGTCTTCATATTTCTAAAATCTTTTGATATATTTTCTTTGGTGTGGTTAATGAATTTCGGTTTACGGATCGGAGTCACCAACCTTCTAATTTCCGTGTGAAGCCAGAGTCTTGAGTAACTACGGTTCTCAAGAGCGTGCTTTTGGAAGCTAGAAACTCCTTGCCTGCTTCTAGTCTCCATAATGGGAGCGGATAAAATACAGAGGAGACAGTATATAGCTTGATTGATTTCGAGAGTAAAACTGAATCTTCAGTGGGTTTGAAGGGAAGTAGGTAATATAAATGGACCTCAACCGTTTGATCGTGGGTAACCTGAAATCTCGTAAGGTCAACGTCAACAACCTGAAACCTTCGAAGTCGAACAACAATGTCGGGCTCTTCGTCCTGGTAGTTTCTAGCAAAACTTAGGTAATTTGCTTGGTGCGTTAGCGAGCCTTAGTGTGCTTTAGCCAGCCGCCAAGCATTTTACCGATTTCTTGTAAGTAGTTTTCTAAGTGAATGTATCTTTTATTATCTAAAGATTGCGTATCTTTGGCGAGTCTAATTAGGAGTTTGAGCGTTTCCAGTTTGGTTGAAGCCTTTTCTAAAAGTAGAAGTTTTTGTATTGGTTCTTGGGTGCTGGCGGCAACTAGGGATTCAAAAACTTCGAGAGTTGTGCTATCGAGTCTTTGCCCAAGAGAATAGCGATGAATTTTTGGGAATCGGGTTAAAGATAAATAAAGTTCCTTATAAAAGTCATAAACTTTCTGAAATATTGGTATGTCGTAGTTGGCCTGGACGGGGGGGGGCCGACAGGTGAAAACCTTTAGCCATCTTTACTCTAAAGTTATCTCATTGAACAATCTTTTTCAAGCTTGGAGCGAATTTAAGAAGGGAAAGAGAAATAAATTCGATGTCGGTTGCTTCGAAAGACATTTGGAAGATAATATCTTTCAATTATACAAAGAGTTGGCCAATAAAACTTATCGACATTCGGCTTACACTGGATTTTACGTCCGTGATCCGAAAGTCCGCCATATTCATAAAGCAATCGTCCGAGATCGAATCATTCACCACGCTTTATTCAAAGTTCTCAACCCGATCTTTGAACAAACCTTTATTTCCGATTCCTTTTCTTGCCGTGAAGGGTATGGAACTCATAAAGGATTTAAGAAATTAGTGACCCTCGCCCGTAAAGTTTCTAAAAACTATACCAGCGATTGCTGGGCCTTAAAATGTGATATCCGAAAGTTCTTTGACAGTGTGGGTCATAAAATCTTACTTTCGATAATTGAGAGGAAAGTGAAGGATTCAAATTTGATTTGGTTGCTTCGAGAAGTTATTGAAAGTTTCAATACGTCTGACAAGGCCCGTCCTTGTCAAGGTATTCCAATTGGGAATCTGACGAGCCAACTTTTTGCCAACATCTATTTGAATGAGCTTGACCGGTTTGCTAAGCACAAGCTAAAGATAAAATGTTATCTTCGTTATGCTGATGATTTTTTACTTTTAAGTCGGCGCAAGGAACATTTACACTATTACACTAGTGTATTAGAACAATTTTTAAGCAGTAAATTAAAACTATCGCTTCACCCAAACAAGATTTCGATTCGAAAACTTTCTTGGGGGATTGATTTTGTCGGCTATGTTGCTTTGCCCCACCACCAGGTTTTAAGAACTAGACTTAAACAAAGGATTTTCCGGAGGATTAAAGAAAGACTTCAGCAATACGAACACGGCCAACTTAGTTTAGGATCTTGTGACCAATCGATCCAATCTTACTTCGGGATCTTGAAGCATGCTAATACCTATAAATTAGAGCAGGCTTTAAAAAACTATGCTAGTTTGATATTCTTAGACAAATTTTCCTACCTAACAAAATGACCTACGAAGAAACCTTGAAAAAACTAAAATCTTTGGGGAACCCTAAAAATGTCGAGGGGATGGCCCGTTTTGGTATTAATCCGGAGAATACCTACGGCGTTTCAATTCCAAACTTACGGAAACTAGCCAAGGAGATTGGTAAGAACCATGGTTTGGCGCAAAAACTTTGGGATTCGGGGATTCACGAAGCGAAAATTTTAGCCGGCATGGTTGATGATCCAAAGCAAGTTACCAAAGGCCAAATGGACGCTTGGGCAGCTGACTTTGATAGTTGGGACGTTTGCGATCAGGGTTGCATGAATCTTTTTGATAAGACCACCGTCGCCTACGAAAAAGCGATCGAATGGTCAAAGAAAGATCGCGAGTTTGAAAAAAGAGCCGGTTTCGCGCTGATGGCATGTCTTGCCTGGCATGACAAAGAATCTGCAGACAGCAAATTCATGAAGTTTTCCCCGCTGATAAAAAATGGTTCCACAGACGAGCGAAATTTCGTCAAAAAGGCAGTGAACTGGGCACTTCGTCAAATTGGAAAAAGAAATAAAAATCTAAACAAAGCCGCGATTGAAATAGCAAAAGAGATTCAAAAATTAGACTCAAAGCCTGCCAAATGGATTGCTTCTGACGCACTGCGTGAGTTACAAAGTTCTTCTGTCCAAAAAAGATTACGTGGATAATTATTAGCATGAAAGAATTTTTCATTACAATAAGAAATATAAAGATTCGGTTTTTATACAAAGCAATATTGCGGCGGATCTTCTTTTTGATCGAGCCAGAGAGCATGCATAACTGGATGCTTGAATTTGGTCAGTTTCTTGGCTCGAATGCTATTACTCGAGCTATTACCACCTTATCTTTTTCTTACTCCAACAAAGTGTTAGAACAAAAGATTGCGGGGATCCGTTTTCCAAACCCAATTGGTTTAGCCGCTGGATATGATAAAGATGCGATTTTGACAGATATTCTGCCACTTGTAGGTTTTGGATTTGCTGAAGTTGGGTCAATTACTGGTGAGCCTTGCAAAGGAAATCCCCGGCCGCGACTTTGGAGACTACCGGAGTCAAAAAGTTTGGTGGTTTATTATGGCTTGAAAAATGAAGGGTGTGAAAAGATCTCAAGGCGATTGAAAAGTAACAAGTTTTTGATTCCTATTGGTACAAGTATTGCTAAGACGAATAGTAAAGACACGGTGGGTCTGAAAGAAGGAATAAACGATTATGTTAAAGCATATAAAAAATTTATAGACAGTGGAAGCTATTTTGCGATCAACATCAGTTGTCCAAATGCTTTTGGTGGGCAGCCGTTTACCGATTCTGGAAGGTTGAAGGAGCTTCTTACCGAGATAGATAAAATCCAAACAAAAAAACCTATTTTCTTAAAACTCTCGCCTGATCTTACAAGAGCCGAAATCGATAAAATCTTACTTGTTTCCGGCCAGCACAAGGTAGATGGGTTTATTTGCACCAATCTTTCTAAAAAAAGAAACACAAAAAGGATAATAGATAAAAATGTTCCAGAAAAGGGAACTTTCAGCGGTAAGCCTGTTGAAGATGTTGCCAACGAGCAGATTAGTTATGTTTATCAAAAAACAAAAGGGAAATATGTCATAATCGGTTGCGGCGGTGTTTTTTCAGCTGAAGATGCTTATAAAAAAATCAAATTGGGCGCCTCGCTTGTTCAATTAATAACCGGAATGATTTTTGAAGGGCCACAAGTTATAAGTGAGATTAACCAGGGTTTGGTGCGGCTGCTAAAGAAAGATAGGTACAGCAACATCTCACAAGCAGTTGGAGTTGAAAATAAATAACTTAGAGACCACAGATTAGGCTAAATAATTCTCTTCTCATCATTTAAGGACCTCTATTAAAATTACTCCAATATTCTTGCTTTAAGGACGATTCTTGTCTATAGTAAAGATGAGGGGAGATATAAAGTCTTGAAAGAGCTAGAAAATCGGTTAGAAAACTGTCACCAAGTTGTTTATGAAATTTTTCAGCGCTAAAAATATTCTAATAATTACAATAATAATTATCGCAGCCATTGCCTCGGTTTTCTACTGGCATAGATCAAGGAGTAGCTTGACTGACAAGGCCTTTTTGAGCAATCTGAAAGGCGAGATAGTTTATACTTTTAGGGAAAAAGACGGTGTATCAAATGTTTATAAAATTTCTGCCAACGGTGTGGGTAAGAAATTGATCTATCACAACGAAGACAAAACAAACTCGAATAGTTTCCTGCCAGTATGGTCGGAA
>DASVHF010000047.1:0-6296 GCA_036382695.1 Candidatus Nanoarchaeia archaeon
CTAAGATCGTAAATTCTCTCAACAAGCTTCCTTGTTAGAGGATGTCTCCATCGTTCTATTGCCTTCGGCACTTCAGGTACGTCAGGAACCTCGCGCCCAGAACGAGAAGTCATAAATCTGTAAGCTAGGAAGATGACGTAGTTGTGAATCAGAGCGCCGGCCTTGCAAGACAGGAACAGCCGACGCAAACACACAGAAGCGACGTAGGCAGCTGCCGCTACCAATCTCTCCAGTTTGCTCATCTCAGCCTTCCTTTGTTCGTTTAATTATCCTGTAAAAGATGTCAAAGAGCCGTTCTAATATTAGATCGAGGTTTAGAGTATGTCAAGTTACTAAGTGGTCTCGCCCATAAAGCTTACACCAGCGTTAGCAGATGGGTCAGCCTGTCAAAGCCTATGGCTTCAGACATTGGCAGACAGGGGTTGAAAGTGCTAATGGAGTGTGGTACACTCCAGTGACCGGTAACAAGGTCCAAGTGACAAGTTGGTTTCTTGATTTTCTTGTTACATGTTACTTGCTACTTGTTACCTAACGTATGAACGGAATCGGACCAGAAACACAATTTAAACCTTTTCAAACACCGCAAGACCCGTTGGCAACATACGGGCGCAATCTTACTTCCCTAGCCAAAGACGGGAAACTTGACCCGGTGATTGGCAGAGACAGCGAAATCCGCCGAATAATGCAGATTCTTTCCCGCAGAACAAAAAATAATCCCGTTTTGGTTGGCGAAGCCGGTGTCGGAAAAACCGCAATTGTCGAGGGTTTGGCTCAAAGAATTGTTTCCGGTGATGTGCCAGATACTTTGAAAAATAAGGGATTAATCCAGCTTGACATGGCGGCCATCGTCGCCGGGGCAGCCTTTCGCGGCGAATTTGAGGAAAGACTAAAAGCGGTTTTGAAAGCTGTAACTGAAGCCGACGGTAAATATATATTATTTATTGATGAGCTTCACACTGTAATTGGTGTCGGTAAGGCTGAAGGCGCGGTGGATGCTGCTAATATCTTAAAACCAGCTCTTGCCCGCGGCGAACTACACATGATTGGGGCGACAACGAGCAAAGAATACCGAGAATACATAGAACGCGACCCAGCTTTTGAAAGACGGTTCCAACCAGTTTATGTTGAGCAGCCTAGTGTTGAGGACACTGTGGCGATCCTAAGAGGACTTAAGGAGCGCTACGAAGTCCACCATGGGGTGCGAATTACCGATGCGGCAATTATTGCAGCGGCAACCCTCTCCGCCCGTTATATTTCTGGCCGTTTCCTCCCCGACAAAGCTGTTGATTTGATCGATGAGGCGACTGCTTCGCTGAAAATGGAAGTCGAAAGCATGCCTGCTGAGCTGGACCAACTCAAGCGTCATGTTCTGCAATTGGAAATCGAGCGCGAAGCGTTGAAAAAGGAAAAAGATACCGCTTCCAAAGAAAGGTTGAAAGCTTTAGAGACCGAGGTCGAATCGGAGAAAAAGAAGTTTAATGGATTAGAAGCCCAGTGGAAAAAGGAAAAAGAGGCGATCAGCAAACTGCAGAATCTTAATTCCGAACTTGAAAAAATCAAACTAGCACTTGAGCAAGCCGAACGCAGCGCTGATTTGAACCGCGCCGCCGAAATAAAATACGGCAAAATCCCAGAAACCGAGAAGAAAATCAAAGAGGCAAACAAAGAACTTTTATCAGTAACGGAAGGCAAATCCCCTCTCCTTCGGGAAGAGGTAACGGAAGAAGACGTAGCCCGCGTTGTTTCTCGCTGGACCGCTATTCCAGTGGCAAGGCTACTAGAAGGCGAGGCGGCAAAACTCTCCCGGATGGAAGAAGAAATTCATACACGGATGGTTGATCAAGACGAAGCTGTGAAATCCGTGGCCAATGCCATTCGCCGCCACCGAGCCGGTATTTCCGAGGAGACAAAACCAATCGGATCTTTTATTTTTCTCGGTCCAACCGGTGTCGGAAAAACAGAACTTGCACGAAGCCTGGCAGATTTTCTTTTTAATGACGAGGAGGCGATGGTGAGAATTGACATGAGCGAATATCAAGAACGACACACCGTTGCTCGATTGATTGGCGCGCCGCCAGGCTATATTGGTTTCGAAGAAGGCGGGCAGCTCACCGAAGCAATCAGAAGAAAGCCTTACAGTGTCGTTCTTTTTGATGAAATCGAAAAAGTCAATCCCGAGGTTTTCAATCTCCTCCTTCAAGTGCTAGATGATGGAAGATTGACTGACGGAAGAGGCAGAACTGTCGATTTTGCTAATGCTGTAATTATTATGACTAGCAACCTGGGAAGTGAAATTATTCAAAAATATGAAGGTAAGACACCGCAAATTATGAAAGAAGAACTTATGGATTTGGTCCGAAAAAGCTTTCGACCGGAATTTTTGAACCGAATTGATGAAATAGTTATTTTTAATTCTCTAGGGGAGAAGGAAATTAAACAAATAACGGCTCTGCAGCTTGCAAAAGTAATCGCGCGGTTCAAAGAAAAGGGTATTACTTTGAAAATAGATGAAAAAGTAACTAATCAAATTGCAAAAGAAGGCTTTGACCCAGTTTGGGGTGCGCGTCCACTGAAAAGAGTTATACAAGACCAACTTCTCGATGAACTTGCGATGCAGATGGTTGAAGGGAAAATCAAGGCTGGGGACACTGTGTCCACCAGCCTCGCCAACGGCAGGATCATATTCCGGAGCAGTTAGCAACTCTCTTGGATCATCACCAGTGTTTGTGCGGCGGGATTTTGAGGATGATGTATCTGAAATCGTCTGAGCTACGGAGCCACCTTCTTTTTGTGTTTAGAAAGGTAAGCACATCGGCCTCATCCTCGATGATCCTTCTTGCGCCTCGAAAGCCATCGCCGCCGCCAACAAACCTCTCCATCGGCTGCTCTATCACTCCTACTCGACCGTTAGCAGCGTGTACTACTGTTCCTTTCTCTGTAACGATCCCACAATGACCGACGGCATTATTGGGATCATCATCATAGAGTGGTCGATAGCCACGCATGAAGAGGAGGTCTCCAATTCTGACCTCTAAAAGGTCTATTGGTCGACCCATTTTGCGCTGTTGTATTGGATATCTGGGCAGTAGAACTCCGCGTTGTCCATAGACCCACATCAAGAATGTGGCGCAATCCACAACTAATGGTGCCAATCGTGGGTCTACACGGTCGTATTCGGATTTTCCAATACAATCCCGTGCAGCCTCAATCATGGCCTCAAAACCCAAATCTAACTCCTTGAACCCTCTCTTCGCCAAGACCTCCACCACTTTCTCCCTTGTCATCGGAAGCCTCAGCTCGCTTAGCTGGAGCGCACAGTGATCATTGAATGGAAAGAACTCCATTGCAAAGACCTCCCTTATCCTATTGCTTCCCCGAAATTTTACCACAAAAGGAAACGCCGAAGACGTAGTCCTCAGCGTTGCTTTGGCAGCTTAGTTCGTGGCAGGATTAGGCTCTCCGGAACCCTATCTCCTGCTACGAACAGTCACGCGAAGCTCGTGAACGATCGGTCCTACCTTCCCCTGAATTATCTCCCTCGCTCTACGATCGAGCCTGTTGGTAACTTTAACCAACCCCCGTTCAACCTCTAAGAGTCCGCTCTGTACGAGCGAGGCTATGATCTGATCGAGCTCCTTGCGAGAGTCCGCCATATACGAAATTCGACTATGAGCTGAAGCTCTGTTGCTTGGCCTCCGCATTGCAATAAGTACCGAATTATTATCTGTTGGAACGGGCTAAGCGTTAGTTGCTCCACTCTGCACCTTCTACTAGTCGTCGATCTTCTGCTTTTTCCTTACCTCCACCGTTTGAGCCGAGAGATATCTAGCTCAGGTATAACCGGCAGGTTTTTAAGGCCTCTAACAAGACGGATCGTAATTTGTATCTCTCTTAGAATCTTGCTGCTGGGATCCCTCTCACTCTCAGCAACAACCCACGCTTCCAGAAGAGCAAGTTCTTCGAGACTTCGGTCTGAAATCAGTCTAGATCGTTTGACTTCGTTGGTTTCAGTGAGAATCTCTTTTATCCAACCCTCTGGTGAACCTTGGGGCGTAGGACCACCCATGTCGCAACCCCCTTTCTTCTCACCGCCAATATAGCACTTATCGGACAAAGGGGGCAATAAAAAACCGCCTCAATCCTTACTTGGATCAAAGGCGGTTCCGTCCATCCCTTCCGACTTTGCTTGGTCGTTTGACCTAAATAGGGTGTTCTGAATCCACTTCCTTGGCCTCAAGGATCGGATAAAGGATCCCCGCTACTGTCACGGCCGCCGCCACCAGAACAATGGCAATACCCAGTGGGCCTAGAGACTTTTGCTTCTTCATGGATTCCCCTCCTTGCTGAGCTAGAACGGCTTATTTTCTGGTCCTAGATCTTTGGGCTCGCAGGAACCGGTGAATACTTGCGAACATCTCCTCGTTTCCAGAGTCGGCAACGCCCCTGAATCCTATGCCGGAACCGGAACTATCATAAAGCTTGCCGGTCCTTCTAGGCCTAGATTCTACAGCGGTGCTGATGACAGCTACTCCGATTACACCTCCTACGAGGATTGCAACCGTACTTAGATAGTAGGGCAGTAATGGATTCCTTAAACCCTGCTCAAGCATGCTTCTCCCCCATCCGTGATGCTGCTCTTAGCAGAACCACGATTTTTAGCTCGCCCCCATGTTGCGCTAGTATGTAGATGAGCCTCCGCTCATCTGCTGTATGCTGACCCGCTTTGCTCATCAGTCGCTTCGCAATGTTGATGAGCTCCAGGAGAGTGAACTCCTCGATCAGAATTTGGAGCTGTGTGGGCTCATCCGGCGCGTCTAGAAGACGCTTGAACCTTACTACGTAGCAGGGGTCGCCAAAGACAGTGTTTTCAATCGACACCTCTTCCACCCTTTCTCCTCCCTGAAATCGGGTGAATTCTACCACGAAACTATTAAACAAGCAAGGAAGATAGGAATTACTTTTTTGAGGCTTCGACGAGGTTCATCATTAGTCCGGCAACAATCATCGGGCCCACACCGCCAGGAACGGGGGTAATAAAGCTAGCTTTGTTTTTAACATTTTCAAAATCCACATCACCAACTATATATGTTGCGTGTCGCTTGTCACCTGTTACCATTCTGTTTATTCCGACATCGATCACGACAGCGCCATTTTTTACCATATCGGTCTTTACGAGCTTGGGAACCCCAGCAGCCACGACTAAAATATCAGCTTTCGACGTTTTCTCTTTCAAATTGCGTGTTTTTTTATGGCAAATTGTGATAGTTGCATCTTCTTCTAAAAGCAGGAGGGCGGTGGGCAAGCCACTTAGCTTGCTTCTTCCGATAATCGTCGCATCCCTACCGGCAATTTTTATCTTATTTACTTTCAGTAGTTTCAGAACACCTTTTGCTGTGGTGGGATAATATTCTGACGCGGGGTTAAGTCCATCCACGTCTTTCTCTAGCGTAATCAACCGATCGATTTTTTCACCGTTAATTTGCTTAGGAAGCGGTTTTTGGACTACGACTCCCTTTACTTTTGTATCACGATTTAGATTTTCGATAATTTCTTCCAATTCTGTCTGCTTTATTGAAAGGGGTTTTTTAACCAACTTAAAATTTATGCCAACATACCCGGCTGCTTTTTCTTTTTCGCGCACATAAATCACCGAAGCAGGATCGTCGCCGACCAAAATTATTGCTAAAGTCGGCTTAGCTTTCAACCTCGCTACTTTTTTCTTTAGTTTCTCCAAAATCTGGTCCCGAATAATTTTTCCGTCCAGAATCTTTCCGTTCATAAACCTTTTCTAATCTCCTTTGTCAACACTTGCTTGAAATCAGTCAGCCTTCTATTAACTTCTAGGAAGTTTCTGATCGCCGAAAATTTTTCCTTTAGTACCTCGGCCTGAGTCTTTTTATTCTTGCGCAGCCTCAACGCTAATCGATAGACTTTTAGATGAGCTTCCGCTTGCTGCTCAACAGAAAAATGCTCGTTCGCAAACTTCGCAGCGTTTCGTGAGAGCTGTCTTCTAAGTTCTGGTTTCTCTAGTAATTTAATAATTTTACTACTAAAGCTCGCAGGCTCATCCTTTGCAACAAGCCCATTATACCCATCTCCTATAACACCTTCGAAAGCTGGGTCATCGACAACGACACAAGGAAGTCCCGAAGCCAAAGCCTCCGGTACTACCAACCCTTGAGTTTCCGTCTGAGAAGCAAAAGCGAAAATATCTGCATCGGCATAAACGGCTGGAATCTGTTCGCCTTCGATAAAACCGGTGAGGGTGGTTTTTTCTGATATATGTATCTTCTTTA
>DASVHF010000048.1:0-8169 GCA_036382695.1 Candidatus Nanoarchaeia archaeon
TGTCTAGGACCCGATACATGCAGAACGGTTGATACTGCATGAAGGGTATGTACAATGGCTCGTATATGCGAGCCTACAAGATTGTTCCACTACCAGAAGTTAAAGCTGCTGATCTGTCTAAAGATGCTTTGAGAAGACTTACCTGGGTTGATTGGTATTACTCCCATGGTAAGAATGCGGAAAGGACCTGTCGGCACTTCTCCTTGCCCAAAAGTGTCTTCTACCGGTGGTTGGGTAGGTTTAGTAAGTACAACCTGAGGACACTAGAGTTCAATACCAAAACTAGAAGACCTAAGCACCTACGAGAGATGGCTACTGATCCGGCTATTCTTAAGATGATCTATGACATAAGATATGCAGATCTATCTAAGAGTAAGTATGAGATAAGAGAAGGTATTAGAGTAGCCCACAACGTAATCCAGAAGGTAATTAACCGACACCTAGAACTAAAGAACTTATCTAGAAAACTAGCTAAACAGAAAAGAAAATACTCCATAGCTAGGATCAGAGCAGCTAGGGAACTTAAAGACAAAGCGCCAGGATCTCTAATCCAGATAGATACCAAACATCTTTATGTTCTAGGAGTACGACTCTACCTATTCGTAGCGATTGACTGTAAGAGTAGGTTAGGGTTTGTGGAAGCTTACACAACCGCCTCCTCAAAGGTAGCAGCTGATTTCCTAGGTAAGGTAATCAACTACTTCCCCTTCCTCATAGAAGCAATCAACACAGATAATGGATCAGAGTACCTTCTAAACTTCCACAAGTTAATTACAGACCTTGGTCTTACTCACTACTTTACGACTCCGAACACTCCCAAGATGAATGCCAGGGTAGAAAGGCTAATCCAAACACTGATCTACGAGTTCCTAAACCTACAGGAAGATCTTATACCAGAGATAGAGGCTATTAGGAGTAAGTGCAGGGAGTTTAACCACAAGTACAACTACCTTAGATACCATCAAGCACTGGGTTACCAAACTCCAGCAGAATATGTTAATACTTTACTAACAGAGAAAGGACAAACCGTTCTCTATGTATAGGTCCAGCACAGTAAATTGACAAGGCCAAAGTAAGCTGCTAATCTTGAATAGAGGTTTATCTATTTTATGGACGAGCTGCCAGAGCAAAAAAAGTCTTTTTTCCGACGAGAACTGGTTTATTTAGCAGTTGTTTTAATTGTAGCTATTATTAGCGGGGTAATAGTAATCCTCCAGTTTACTTCTCCAACCAAGACGCTGAAGGGTGCGGACTATGTGGAGAATTTACCTAAAGAACAAGTGAGAGTAGGCGTCTCATCCTATATAACCGGCCTGTACCCTTTAATGGAACTTGAAGTGGATAGCCTTACGGTAAGTTCTAATATCTTTGAAGGCCTAACAATTATAAGAAACGGAAGGTTAATACCAGGTCTCGCCGAGAGTTGGACCAACCCGGATGAGCTTGCTTGGCGGATAAAGCTAAGAAGCGGTGTTAAGTTCCACTCAGGAGAAGCCTTAAAAGCTAGTGATGTTAAATATTCGATAGAGGAAGCAAAGAAAAACCAGGACTGGACAAGCAATTTTGTTGCTGCTAGGGTTGATAGCGTTGAAGTCATAAACGATCAAACGGTTGAGCTAAAAACAAAAAGCCCAGACCCAACACTATTGCATTGGTTTATCTATGTGGGGATTCTTTCTGAAGGTCAGGTCAAAAAAGATGGTTTGGATAAGGCGGTTGGTGCCGGGCCATATAAGCTAGTCTCGTTTGATAAAAAAGAAGTTGTACTTGAGGCCAATGCTAGTTATTGGGCTGGAGCGCCAAAAGTAAAAAGACTGATTTATAAGCAATTTGACGATGATAAAGCGCTTGCTGCCGCGTTGAAGGCTGGTCAATTGGACATGTCACTACTCAATACCGACTCTGCCAACGAGGAATTAGAAAACGAAGGTTTTCAAGTGGTAACCTCAAGACTAATGGACATCAATTATATCGGGGTTAATCTAAGCAAAGACCCCTTTAAAAATGTGAAAGTGAGAAAAGCAGTATGGTTGGCCCTTGATATCCCGAACCTCTTAAAAAATAGTAGTGTTGCTGGAGAAGCTCTCTCACAGGTTGCTACCCCAGAGCTTATTGGTTACAACACTGCCCTACCAAAACCCAAACAAGACCTACAAAAAGCAAAGCAACTACTTACCGAAGCAGGCTTGCCTAACGGGTTTTCTTTCACCCTTGATGTACCACTTCCAAGGAAGGCAGCAGCAGAGGAAATAAAAAAGCAACTAGCAAAGGTGGGTATGACGGTAAAGTTAAATGTTAGTAATGATCCAGAAGAAGAGTTTGCTAGGTGGGCGAGTGGGGACTATTCTAGCTATACCATAGGTTACTTACCAGACACTCTAGATTCCACTGATCTTCTAGAGACCTTATTCCACACTCCTACCGAGAGAAAGGGGTATTCTAATTTTGGTGTTTATTCAGATACTGATTTAGACAACATGCTTGATGAAGCGGGGAACACGTTTAATCCCAAGGAGAGAGCCGATATTATAAAGCAGACCCATAAAAAAGTTATTGAAGAGCTTCCTATAATCCCTTTATACACTCGAGTGGGCTTTTTTGTGATGAAGGAGGATATCGCTTTCAAACCAGCACCCTTTGGTTACATTTTTGGCTTTGAAATTTCGGGCAGGCAAAAAGCAACCGAGACGCAGTAGTTTTAAGATTAAAATCCCGTTTCTCCCCGTTCTGTAAAGGTCCGTTTTTACCTTTTGTCAAAAGTGACTAGCTGCCTCGCGCAAAAAGCACGTCTTGGTCTTTGGTCGAGCGAAAATTGACAAGGCCAAAGTAAGCTGGTAAGCTTAAGTTTGAATCAAGGCCTATTTACTTTATGGACGAGCTGCCTAAACAAAAAAGATCTTTTTTCCGTAGAGAACTGGTTTATTTGGCCGTTGTTTTGATTGCCGCCACTATTGTTGGCATACTTGCTGTACTTCGCCTCAACACCACTACTACCACAACTCAAGGCTCCGATTATCTGGAAAATCTCCCAAAGGACGAAGTTACCGTGGGAGTACTACAACAGATTTCGGGACTATACCCAAAAACTCCTTTTGACGTCGATTCACTAGCCATAAACAGCAATATATTTGAAGGTCTTACTCAGATCCGAAACGGAAGAGTTGGGCCCGCACTCGCCGAAGGCTGGACGAACCCGGATAATTTAACGTGGCGGATAAAATTAAGAAACGGGGTAAAATTTCACAACGGTGAAGCGTTAAACGCTTCGGATGTCAAATACAGTATTGAGCAGGCAAAGAACAACCAAGATTGGGTTAGTAATAGCCTTGCTTCACGTATCGATTCAGTAAGTGTAGTGGATGATAGCACGGTGGAGCTTAAAACAGCCAAACCCGAACCAACCCTTCTTCACTGGTTGGTATTCCTTTGTATTTTATCTGAGGATCAGGTTAAAAAAGATGGTTTGGATAAGGCGGTTGGCACTGGGCCGTACAAGCTAGTTTCGATTGACAAAAAACAAATCACTTTAGAAGCCAACAATGCTTACTGGGGCGGGGCTCCAAAGGTCAAAAAATTGGTCTACAAGGCTTTTGATGACAACAAAGCTTTAGCTGAAGGCTTGGAAAACGGAGAAGCTGATACCGCCCTTTTATTTGAGGAAACTTACAATAGTAGTCTGGAAAATAAGGGTTTTAGAGTCGTTCAAGCGAGAATAGACGAGGTGAGCTTTTTAGGTTTTGATACTTCGAGTAAAAAAGCTAAACATGTTGATGCAGAGACGAACCCATTCGCAAATTTTGATGTCCGAAAGGCGATATTTTTGGCAATTGACGTCAAAAAACTGCTGAAAGCCACCGGTGTAAAGGGTGAGCCTCTCACCCAATTTGGGACGCCAGCGCTGGTTGGCTATAATCCGAATATCAAACGGGCCGATGCAGATATCCAGGAGGCTAAGGAACTTCTCGAAAAAGCTGGTTATTCAAACGGTTTCAAAGTAACCCTTGATCTTAACGACTCGTCGAAAAAATTCGGGGAGGAAATCAAAAAGCAGCTTTTCCAAATTAATATCGAGGTCGAATTGAATCCTTACTCTGATTTTCAAGGTTTCATTGAAAGATTGACTACCGACTCTTCATTTTATGTTGGGGTCTACGGTCCCGATACTTTAGATTCGATAGATTTGTTAAATAGTTTCTTTCATACGCCAGACGAAGAAGGTAACGGCTTTAACAACTTTGGGCTTTTTTCGAACGAAAAAATCGATAAATTATTGGACCAAGCTTCCGCCACCTTTAACACTAATGAGAGATCAAAATTGACTCAGACAATTCAGGCGGAAGTGATGAAACAACTTCCGGTGGTCCCCTTGTACACGAGAGTAGGAAATTTTGCGATCAGAGATGACGTGGCCTTTAAGCCGGCGCCGTTTGGTTTTATCTTTGGAGTTGAGATATCCGGTCGGCAAAAAGCTACTAATACGCAGCAATAAAAATGCTATTTGGGCATTTAAGCCAGCCATTTACCCCCGGCCGCAGTTTGAAAATAAAAATTCCTTTTATTAGTGCGCTAATTTTATTTGTAATCTTTGGCTCCGCTTCGATTATCCTGATTCGACAAAACATTACGTTTCAAAAGCAGTCCCTACTTTCACAAGCTAAGACCTTTGCAACCTTGGGAACTAAGCCAATTGGTGATTCATATAGTTTTTATTTTGAGTCGGGCTACTTAAAATTCCGCGAATACCTTATTGACACCCTCGCTATGGATGAGTCAATAATCAGGATTCAAATAATTTCGGTTCGAGGAGATATTTTGTTTGACACTATAAATTTGGAAAGTCCATTAGGATCTGGGTCGTCCGACAAAATAGAAGATGGCAAAATATTGCAAGCGCTGCCATTAAATAAACAAAAAGAGTTTAGAGGAGAAAATGGCGATGTAACAAACATTATAGTGCCTTATTTTGATGATTTTAACTCCCACCCTTTTTCAATTCGATACTTCATTTCTTACGAAGCAATCTATAATACCGCCGAAAAAGCAATTATGACGATTATACTACTGACCTTATTAATCTTGATCTTGACGTGGGCTTCGATGACGGTATTGGTGAGGAGACTCATTCTGTCGCCTTTGGATAAAATAGTTCTGGCAGCGGGAGAGATTAGTCACGGTAAACTAGAAGGAAGTATTAGACTATTCACTGGCGATGAGCTAGAAAATTTGGCTACTTCACTAAATCAAATGACGGTCACGTTGCGGAAGAATATTGAGGATCTTAAAGAACTTGATAAGCTCAAGGACGAATTTGTTTACCTGGCTTCTCACAACTTGAGATCACCGTTGACGGTTATTAAGGGTTATACGTCTGTTTTAAGACAGCGAAAAACAATAGACAGCGAATTGAAAGAATATTTGAAAAGAATAGATATAAGTACTAATAAACTTAGCGAACTCATAGAGTCACTTCTCGATCTGGTAAGCTTGGAAGAAAAGAGAAAGCCGCTGACCATGCGGCCTGTTGATTTGGCCAGGTTATTAAAAGAGGTTGTAGATAAGCTTGGTAAGAAAGCGACAGAAAAAAAGATTATAGTTAGCACGAGGTTGCCGGAGGGTGATGTTTTAAAGGTGAATTCCAATGAGCAAAAGCTAAGCCAAGCATTTGAAAGTTTGATTGATAATGCAATTAAATTTAATAAGGAACAAGGTAAAGTTACTGTTGGTTTGGAAAAGAAAAATGAAAAAGCAGTAATCTCTATAAAAGATACTGGGATTGGGATAGCGCAAGCGGAGCAGAAAAATGTGTTTAAAAAATTTCACCGAGCAACAGACATGCTGGCCTACAACTACGAGGGTGTCGGGTTGGGGCTTTACTTAACCAAACTTATTATTGAGGCTCATCAGGGTAAAATTTGGTTTGAATCGGAGGTTGGTAAGGGAACAACATTTTACGTAGAACTACCAATCAAGGAAGCAAATTTAGAGGGTTAATTGGTCTACCATCTTTGTGGACCTCAAAGTGGAGATGAGGGCCGGTGGCGAATCCGGTGGTTCCGATCCAACCAAGTACAGTTCCTCGAGTTACTGTCCGACCTCTAGCTACATGCACACCAGAGAGGTGGGCGTATTTAGAGATATAGCCATTTTTATGGCTGACGACTACAATGTTTCCAAAGCCACCATCCCAACCAGCAGAAACGACTTTACCATTGCTAGTTGGCCTTACAGGGCCGCCGTAGGTAGTAGGGATATCAATGCCTTGATGGTAAAAAGAGAAATAACAGGAGATGTAGCTTTTTGTAACAGGCCAGTTGAAGATGGGTGTTTCAGCTGCGGCGATACGAGTGGTAATTTGTAAACCAATAGGTTTTTCCACCGCGTGTTTATAGCTTTCGGCTACAACCATATTTGGTTGCTGCTGGTATCCAACAGCAACAACAAATAACGCAACCAAAGCAGCTAGACGAAGGGTAAATGAAGGCGTAGCCCGCTTAATAATTTTCCACAGTAAAATTAAACCCGCCAAAAAATTGAGAGCATCGAAGATGACTGCTTCAGGCGTAAACCAAATATGGTTCCGCAAAGCTAGGGTGTTTGGGTAGCCTGCAGAAAGTTTTCCACTTCGCAAGGGCAGAGTGCGCCCCGAGTCAAGCTCGGCGTGTCTCTGTTTTATCATAGACCCCAGCTAAGCTGGGGAGAAAAAGAAAATCTCCCACTGTTTTGGGAGACGAGACGTATTCTAACAACTAGAGGACATATTGTCAAGTTTTTACACTTGAGTTGGAGGCGCGGAGGGGATTCGAACCCCTGTGATAGGTTTTGCAGACCCATGTCTAGCCACTCGACCACCGCGCCAGAGCTGAGTTGAAATTATACCACAGGAGCCTAAAAAAATAAATTCTAATAAGGTAGTAGTGAAAACGGTAAGTGTTTTAGGCTTACCCGAAATTTAGATAAAAAGAATTGTAAAGAAAGGACGTAGTATATTAACTGATATGACAGTAAATATTATGTGGAGTGCGTGGATAAAATGACTATAGGTCGATTATTGAACCATAATCTTAGCTTGCATCATAGGTATTCTGAGTTAAAATTTAAGCGGCATGAACGATTCTCGTCTAGAACTCGAAAACAGAATTAAAAAGATAGATACAGTTTTTGATTTAAATTCAATAATTTCACGAAAGGTTAACACCACTACAATTACCAGCTATTATAACCGGAATAAATTGGCCTATTGGCTTTTTCACAGCCGAGTAGGTTTTGTTCACATGGGTATTAGTCGTGGCACGGAATACAACCAGAACGATTTATTGGAGCAGCCGAAGATAGTTGCAAAGTATATCCGGAGACTAACTACTCGCAACGTTTTGGAATTAGGGACCGGAAAAGGATCGTCGAGCTTTTATTTAGCAAAGCGGTTTCCGAAAGTACGTTTTGATGGTGTCGATCTGCCTAAAGGACAACTTGATGTTGCGAAAAAGGCGGCAGAGGAAATCCCCAACTTTCATCCTGCGGAATGTGATTTCCATGATTTAAGCCGCTACAGCGATAACCAATTTGATGTAGTCTTTGCGATTGAGTCTTTATGTCATAGCTCCAGGAAAGGAAAAGTATTTAAAGAAGTTCGACGGGTTTTGAAGTTAGGCGGTGTGTTTATCGTTATTGATGGTTATCTTGGGAGACCCGTAGAATCTTTAACTTATGATGAACGATTAGCGAAAAGATTAACTGAAAGAGGAATGATGGTTGGCGGTTTTGAATACTACGGTGATGTTTTAATTAAAATTAAGCATGCTGGCTTTACGATTATCGAGGAGGGTGACGTTACCCGTTTTATAATTCCAACCTTGAGACGATTCGAAAATTTAGCTTCAAAAACCCTGTTTGACCATCCAAAACTAGGGCATTTGATTGTCAAATTTCTTCCCGACGAATTTAGCGCTAATGCAGTCGCTGCATATCTAATGCCTCTCTTGGTAGACCTGGGTGTTGCTAAATACATAATTCTTGTCGTTCGTAAGTAGTGTCCGAACTATAGCCTTTTTGCGTATTGGGAGGAAATCCAGCCGGAGCCAGAGGAAAGTTTTATTTTATACCAATCGGGTTTTTCTTCAAGAAGTTCGTATTTTTCACCAGGGTGGACCTTGGCTGTTATATCGTAGCTTG
>DASVHF010000049.1:0-5936 GCA_036382695.1 Candidatus Nanoarchaeia archaeon
TGTAGCAAGTTGGAATCGAACGCCTGTCTGTGCTGGCAGTGTAGCGGTCCATGTTAAAAAATTAAACCCAACTAGACTTCCTGCGTCAAAGACTGCCGAGACAAACGTGCCATTGTAGAGAGCGCCGCCCTTGATCACCTGAAATTCCGCGTTATTATCAGCATTTCCAATAACTGCATAGTCACCAAACACGAAAACACCCAAAGCATTTCCATTTAGATTTGTTGATCCGTAAAGGCTTGGGCTAGCCGGATTGGATATATCAATTACCTGAAATTCGCTGCTCCCATTACTTGTAGCAACAAAAGCAAGATCTCTGTCAACAAAAACATCGTTTCCATTTGCGCCAAGATTCAACGAGCCGACTAGTAAGATGTTATTGAGATCGGCAATGTTTAATATATAGAATTCATCTCCGCTATTTTGGGTTGTCAAATAGGCAGTTGCACCTAGTACATACACACCAAGACCGTTGGCGCCGCCCGAAGCGTTATACGTACCTGCTCGAGTTGGGTTACTTGGATCGGATATATTTATTACATCTAGTTCTCGGTTGTCGTTTGAGGAGGCAATATAGGCAAAGCCGCCAGAGACGACAATGTCGTAGCCATTTCCTCCTAGATTCATCGACCCGAGCAATGTTGGGTTTGCGGGATCGTTCACGTCCAGGATATGGAGATCATCTCCAGCACCGCCAGTGGTCAGATAAGCTACGTTTCCTTTGGCAAAAACACCATACCCATCTGCTGTTCCGGGAGCATTATAGTTACCAATTATATTGGGGCTAGATTTGTTTGATATATCGATTACTATCATTTCCCGCGCATCATCAGCGGTAGCAACATAAGCGTAATTTCCCAAGACAAAAACATTGAAGCCAGTTGTGCCTAAATCGAGCGAACTAACCAACAAGAAGTTTTCTGGATCGGAAATATCGTAGATAAAAAAGTCTGCTCCCGTACCACCGCTAACCATGTATGCATAGTCTCCAGAGACGAAAACACCTCTTCCATCCCCAACTGAAGCGTTATCTGTTTTACAGACTTCGGGGGCTTGCCAATTTCCAGCACAGCCTGTTCCGCCACCAACTGGTGGATCACCACCATTTATGATTTGAAATTCGGCGTTGTCATCTGCATTTGCTAGATAAGCAAAATCACCGACGATAAAAAGACCCATTGTTGCACCGTTTAAATCTTCAGACCCGAAAAGTGCGGGGGTACTTGGATTAGATAAGTCTACCACCTGAAATTCACTGCTTGTGTTACTTGTGCCAAGGAAAGCCAGGTTTCCGGACACAAAGACAGAGTAAATAGTAGCACCGGCATTGTAAGTACCGATTGGTGTAGAAGGAATACTGGAAGGATTGCTGGCGTCTAACAGATACAATGTTGCTCCGGCTGCTAGGTAGGCAGTTGTATTTACCACATAAATACTTAAGCCATTGGAAGTGCCGGAAGCGTTGAAAGTTCCTAGAGGAGCGGAGAAGTTTGAGAGATTGACGACTTGGAGTTCCTGCGTATTGCTAGTCGAAGCAATATAGGCATAGTTGCCGGAAACAAAGATGTTCCTGGCGGCCGCTCCTAGATTTCTCCCACCAATCTGGGTGGGCGAGAGGGGGTTGGTAATATTGAGGGCGTAAAATTCATAACCAGTGCCGCTTGTATTGTTATTTGTTACCAAATAAGCAGTATTACTATAAATTGCGATTCCCTGGCCAGCAGACGTGGTATTAAAATGACTACCAGCAAGTTGCGGATTAGCTTTGTTCGAGATATTGACCACGGTTAGTTCACGGGATGTATGGTCAGTGGTAACATAGGCATAATTCCCGGCGACAGAGATACTGTAACCGACCGCCCCTAGGTCAAGTGAGCCGACCAAAGAGATATTTTCTGGGCTCGATATGTCAAAGATAAAAAAATCTGCTCCCATGCCGCCACTAACCATATAGGCGTAGTTACCTTCAACAAATACGCCGCGACCATCGCCGCCCGGCGTATCGTATGTGTCACAAATCATTGGGTCTTGCCAGTAGCCATCTAGACAACTAGAAGGCGGGGGAGTAAAGTCAATCTGTACCTCTCCTCCGGAGATGTTCGTTGCGGTTGTTCCTTGATGAATACCCTGATCAAATTGGGCTTTTGTAGTTTGGGTCCAAGCTTGATTACCAAAATAACGGGTTAAGTAAAAGGTTGAAGAAACTGATTGGGTGCCGAGGAATGACCAGGAAACAGTAGCTGCGATTTCTTTTGTTGAAGGGTCTACAAAGGATCGGCTGTCTGAGCAGTCAATCGGAGGGGAATCCGGATCCAAACGGCAAACGTTAGCAACAGTGAACCCGCGAGTGTAGTCACCTTCAGTTATAGTGCCGGTGGTTACTGTCCAACTACTTCCAGACTGCTGCGTATGATAAGTGCTTGGAGAAGAGAAAGAATTCCAGCCGGTTTCACGGGCTGACCGGAGCGCCTCGACCTCTTTTTGTAGCATAATATTCGCTTCCAGATGCCGCTCAGATCGAACAAAACCTTCTCTGGCAGCAATTATCCCGGTGGTTAAAACAGTAAGCAGAATTACGGCAATTGCAACTGCCAAAACCAGCTCTATTAGCATTTGACCCCTGTTAGCAGCCATCTTGGACATCGACTACTCCGAGTGGATTTACATTGATAAGTCTACTTTGATTATTACCAGTATCGGTTACGCAAACACTATTGTTGGAAGCGTCAAATCCTGCGACTTCGCCAGAAAGTCGCTGAAAAACTATATTGTTACAACTACCTGGAGGTGAAGGACACGGCAGGGTTGATGTGATAGTGATATTCTGGGGTAAATCAACAACAAGGTTTGACGAATCACCACTATCGTAATCACTCCCCTTAAAAAGGATATACTTATCGTTTTTAAAGTGGACTCCGAACTGATCGCTTTGAGACCCACCGCCAGTATCCGAATTCATTGCTTTATTTTGCGCCTCACGAAGTAAGGAATGAATATCTGAGGAAACAGCCTCAACCTTGGCCTTAGTGACCGGGCGAAAGAGGTTGACAGTAGTTACCGCCAATACGATACCAAGCAAGGAAATTATTAATATCAACTCGATTAGAGAAAAACCGGTTTCTTGCCAGAAAGCCTTCTTCATAGGTTATTGCGGTGGGTTTATTTGCCCAATCAGCTGATAAATCGGCGCGACGATAGAGATGAGTACTGCGCCTACCATAATGCCGATTAGTACTATAAGCACCGGTTCTAATATTACTGTGAGATTTTTGACAATATCGGTGAACTTTTTCTCGTAATAGTCAGAGATATCAGCCAAAGCCTTGTCAAGGCTCCCTGTTTCTTCTCCCACACCGATGACACGTCGCAGCAGGGCAGGAAAGCTTTTAGGTTTGCTTTTCATTGCCTCGGTCATACTAGATCCTTGGGCCAATGAATCTTTCAGATAATCAACATCGGCTTTCAGCTGGGGGGATACGACAACATTTTTTGAAATATCTAAAACTTCAATAATTGGTAGACCGGCAGAAAGTAGCAGGGAAGTAGTGTTGGTCAATCGGTGTAGATCCATAAAACGGATCAATGTTTTGATAGCCGGTACTTTTATTAAGAGTGTAAAAAAGGCACGGCGGAATCTTGTTGCATAAAGAAGCCTGATAAATAAGAGGATGAGAACGATAAACCCGCTGGCGATAAAAAGAACATATTTTTGGAAAAACAGCGACGATTTCAGAATAAAGGCAGAGTAGGCTGGTAGGTTTACTTTTAAATCTAAAAAGACTTTAGCAATTCTTGGTAGGGCGAAGGAAAACATGTAGAAAGAGACAGCAGTTAGGATGACGATTACCAAGGCCGGGTAAAATAGAGCGGATTTAATATCATTTGCAGTCTCAATACTTGATTTAAGATTTTCGGCTAGTTGGGAAAGGACTTTGTCAAGATTACCGCTGGCTTCACCCGTGTTAACGATATTAATAAAGACAGGATCAAAGGCCTCGGGGTAATTGCTCATGGCGTCGGACAAAGTTTTTCCACTACTAATCTCTTGTGAAAGGCCGGTTAAGATTAATTTAGTTTTTTTATTAACAACATCTTCCGATATTGATTCCAGAGCCTCCAAAATCGGAATGCCGGCCGAGAGCATTATTGATAAGCCTTCGACGATGGCCAATTTTTCAGCTTGAGAAATTTTTAAACTTTTTGAACGAAAAGGCAGATTCATTTTTATTTATTCCCTCACAGCGCGTAAGACTTCTTCCAAGGTTGTTAGTCCTGCTTGGACTTTGTCTAGACCATCTTCCAACATCGTCCTAAACCCTTCCAGTTTAGCCTGTTTTTCAATCTCATGAGTAGACGCCTTAGCAAATATAAGATCTTTGATTTTTTCGCTTATTGGTAAAACCTCGAAGAGCCCAATCCTTCCGATAAAACCTTCATTATTGCAAGCACGGCAACCTCTTCCCTTATACTCCTTTGGTTTTTCGACGAAACTAGCTGTTAATTCACTACCAAACGCCTCCTTGAGAGATTCAATAGCCTCCTTACCTATTGGTACCGAGGCAATGCAACTTTGGTCATTTCTTGCCACCAATCTCTGAGCTACGATTAGGCTCAAACTAGAACCGATTAGGTACGGTTGGATGCCTAGATCTAGCAATCTTGGTATCGCACCGATGGCGCTATTAGTATGAAGCGATGAAAGGACCAAATGTCCGGTTAGGGCTGCGTGAACTGCAATTTCGGCAGTTTCTTTATCACGAATTTCGCCGACTAAAATAATATCTGGGTCATGACGCAGGATCGAACGTAAACCATTAGCAAACGTCAAACCAGCTGCAGGGTTTACCTGAATTTGATTGACGCGTGGTAAACCGTATTCTATTGGGTCCTCGATCGTATTGATATTTACTTCGGAGGTGTTTAATAGGGTAAGGATATTGTAGAGAGTGGTGGTTTTTCCGCAGCCTGTAGGGCCAGCGGATAGTATCATACCACGTGGTCTAGCAAGCTCTCGTTTGAATACCTCTAGGTTTTTACCAATCAGCCCTAAGCCTTCCAGGGTTTTCGGTCGGGTTGCTGATGAAAGCAGGCGCAAGACAGCATCCTCACCATGGTAGGTGGGTAGGACAGACACTCTGACTGAAATCTCATCGTCTCTGTGTTTATAACGAAATCTCCCATCTTGGGGGGTGCGGTGCTCATCTGTCCTTAAATTGGAAAGGATTTTTATCCGGGTAATCAACCCGGATTGCAACTTTGTGGGAAGGTTTAGAACATCGCGCAGTTTTCCATCAACCCGAAATCTTATGACCAGCCTGTCGCCGACGTTCTCGATGTGGATGTCAGAAGCCCGCTCACTCGCAGCGTATTCCAACAAGATATCTAATATTCTTACTATAGGGAGGTCTTGGGCGCTTAAGGAGGTGAGTTTGGCGGCAACATTTATATTTTCAGAGAGCGCTTTTTCAAAATCTACCTTTATATCCTTGCGATACTGATCGAGAGCCTCATTGAGTATTTGCGGTAGGGTGTAATAAACTTCTACCAAAAGGCCGGTCTTTTTCTTAATAAACTCAACTGTTTCGATATCCGCAGGGTCTTCCATGGCAACCGATAATGCCCCGTTTCTTCGATCGAAAGGTACAACCCTCTTACTACCGGCTAGATTTTCCGGAATAAGTTTTAATATCTCGCTGGGGATTGTTTTATTTTTTAAATCAGCGTATGGGAAACCTAGATGCTCGGCTAAGACTTGACCTAAGAAATTTTCTAAAATAATTCCCTGTTCAATTAGGATATCAAATGTTGAACGGTTTTGATCGTGGGCGATTTTTTCTGACTCATTTATTTCCTGTTCGGTAACAAAGCCGCTTTTGACAAGTGCCTCTTTGATTTCTTCAGCTGTTAGCTTCATTTGCTATATTTTTTGATTTCCT
>DASVHF010000050.1:0-22138 GCA_036382695.1 Candidatus Nanoarchaeia archaeon
GAATACCAAATACGCCAGAATAAAGCTCGAGATTATGAAAATCGATCCTTTGGCTAGCGGGTCTATCATAAATAAGTCATCGGTAAGCACCAATGCGTCTCCTTTTAAGCCTGATCTCCCAATCACTGTACCAACATTTTGCAGTTTCAGAAAAAGAAGAGGCGCTGAAATCAACAAGGTTGCAGAAATTATTTTTAAACAATTTTTAAAGTAATTGCTTGGCAGTAGGAGTAAGCCCGCTACTCCAAAAGAACCAACCGCGATGAGAAAATGGAGCCAACTAAAAGAATGGATCGTCGCCATTAATACAGCCGTAAATACTGCTAAGAAGAAATACAACTTAGATCGGAACAACACAAATTGGAAGAAGAAATAGAGGGAAACAAACAGAACGACATGACGTGCTATCTGATCTGGATAAGGCGCCAATCTAAACTCCCAAGCGTTGGCTAAATAACCAAGGAAGAACACATATAATATTGCCGCAGTTAAAGCCACTAGTCTGTGTTTGAATACTCCAAGAGCAAAGGTAAAAAGCGAAAGTATTGATATCGGAACCAACAAGAAAATCAAATGCGACCAAACTGTTGTCACATCAATCTTTGATAGGGCCGCAGTTAAAGCAACGGCAAAGTACCAAATATTGTAACCATAAGCCGGATTCACCTTATCTATCGGAAAAAAAGCTTCGGTTGGACTTACAGGAGCATTCTCGGCCAATTTTCTTATTTGTCCTAGGTGAAACAAGGCGTCACCATCGAAATGCGGATCTACCCAGAACATCATCAACGCAGCACCGATAGTCAGGATTAGCAACGTGAGAGTTATGAAATCAAACTTGAATTCTAACTTTAAAAACAAACTTTTTTTCCTTAAAACAAGCAGTAGTAGTGCTAACGTGTAAGCTGTAATTATTGTTATGCTTGATAAGAAGTTCAGGAAGAAAATGTAGCTTGGAAGCGCAGAGAGAGTTAGAAGTAAGAGCCCTAAAACAAACGCAATCGGCAACACCAAAAAAACATCAAGTTTATTAAATAAAAGCCTTAAAAGTAGATAGCCAGGTACTAAAATTATCAAAATGAAAATTAAAATATCCATTAGTCGAAACCTTCTCCGCTCCCCGGAACATAGTAAAGAGAAGCATTGTATTTCTTGTGAATTAGCACCCAGTTGGGTCTTATAGCTTCCCGCGTCTGTGGTGTATCTACAACTGTATAAGAACCTGCTTCTGGCTCATTTTTACCATCCCACTCTCTCAGCAAACTATCCGTCCCTTCAACACGGTCTCTCTGAAATGAATTATAGTTCAACCCCTCAAAATCAAATACGTAGTTAAAGATGTAGCCTTTGTGCCTCAGAAATTGAATATAAACTTTATTTATCTCCCTTCCTTTTAACTCAGTGGCCAACGATCTGTAAGTGACGAACCACCGATGATATTTTGTCATACTTCTTTCAACACTAATTGCTTCAACACAAGGTAAAATTAGGAGCAGTAGGAAAAAGATGGCAATAAATAACTTGACTCTAAAATATTCATAAATCATCACAAGAAAAGAACTTATTAATAAAACAGTCGGGATCAGCAGCGGAGTTAAATATCGATTTATAGCAGTCAATCCATGAAGTCGTGATACCGTTTCAAAATAAAATAAAAGGGTAATAAACCAAATCAGCGCAAAACCTAGTTCCTTCCGTCTATAAAAAATTGAATGTGCGAGGGACAAAACAATCAAAAAACTAAATGGCCTAAACAACCGGTCAAAGAGAATCACTTTTGTGAAACCAAGTAGCTGCGGCGCTCTCCAAGCTGAACTTTCGATTCTCTCCCTAGCAGCAGAAAACGTACTGAAGATCAGTTTATACTGATAGAAAAAGTCTCCTGTTCCAAATAAGAAAAACAGTCCGGTTAAAAAGAAGATGGTTAAACCGCCAATAAAAACCCACAAGTATTCAAATTTAAACCTACGTTTTAAGACAACGTAAACAATTAACACAGCTGTGAAAATAAACGCATTCTCTCTTATTAATTGTGCCAACCCGATCGAAATCCCAACCAAATAATAAAGGAGGGTTCTCCTTTTTATGTTCCTCTCGTCCTCGGCGTATAAAAATGCCAGTGCTGCCAGACCGAAGAAGAGAGGCAACAAACCGTCTGGTAAATATTGTGTCGCGTGATAAACATCAAGAGGAAATATCGCCATCAGAAAGGCAGCAACTAAACCAACTTTTCTGTTCAGTAATTTTTTACCTAAGAAATAGACAACAATTATGCTGAGTATTGAAGCAAAAAGAACGAAGGCTATTGAAGTAAGATCCCTAACGCCGATAAACCGATATAAAAAAGCGGTGGGAAAATATAGCGGTAATCTACCAACGGCAAAAAAATTATTGTTTTCGAAAAAGAACGAGTGGAAATCGGCTTGGGAAATAAAATAAGAAAGCTGAGCGTAGAAAAAACTATCAAAACGGCTAACACCGACATAGTACTTTAACCTTAAGAGCACAGCAAAAATCAGAATAGTTGCTAATACTAGTGGGCTACCGAAAAACCGATCAAAATATGATTTTAACCTAAATGGACGGCTTACTAAATTTGATCTCATCGATTATTAGCTAAATAAAAGCAGTCTAACAAATCAAACAACAGACTTGGACTTCCCCTTATTAACCTGTCTTGAACTAGTCAAATAATAGCTAAATATAACTCCAAGCAGAAATATCCAAACCATACTAACTGCTCTGTCCAATAATGATATAGTGAATCCTTCATAAGGATTATAAGACAAAGCAGCCGCACCAAAACTAATTATTGCTTCCTTAACCACCAATGCCCCAGGTGTTACATTAAGTAACACTGCAAATAAAGAAAGTGAGACTATTACCAAAATTCCTAGGAACGGAAGCGGAGTTCCCAAAAATTGCGCGGCCAAGGAAAGCCTTATCGCGAAAACTAAAATTAGAACAAAATCTAGTAGCATAAGATTAATCAGCAAACTTTTTCTTTCTCTTAATATTTTCCACCCCGAAAATACTTTTGAAAGCAGGCTTAAAAATTTAATATTAAATTTAAGGTTTATTTTAATCATAGTGAGTGAAAATAATACGCTTAAGAGGAAGATTGAAACCACCCACAAGTTCGCAAACCCTTTCGTCTGCCAAATTATCAAAACTGAGACCAATCCCACTAAACCAAATGAGAGAAAGCTTATTATATAACTGGCAGCGACAGTTGAGATAAAATTTGTATATGAGAATCCATGCTTTTTTTTTAAGTAAACACTTCTAACAATTATTCCTCCGGTAAAGGGTAAGTAATTCCAAAAATTATTTACAGACGAAAGTGCAAATGATTCTTTTACGGTAAGATTTACACCAAACTGTTTGGTTAAGAGCATTGTCCTTAGCCCATCAGCTAGCGGGGTTAATAAAACAATTAGGGAAATAATTGAGAATTGAAAAATGTTTATTTCAAAAATTTTACTTAAAGTATCTCTTTGGCCTCTAACAAGATAAATTGCAGATAATATAGCGATAATTAATATTAAATAGGAAATAATTTTACTTCTTGAAAACCCAAACATAAACCTCCCGCTATTTAGACATCGCACTCAAGACCTTTGGACCTTGCTTAGTTTATTATAAATTTCAACTATCCTGTCTATTTGTCTTTGGTCTCGATACCTTTCTTTTATTAAATTACGCGCGTTTTGGGCGATCCTGAACCTTTCGCTGTTATCATCTACCAAGCTTAAAATTGCCGCCTCTAGCTGTCTACGGTCTTTTGGAGAAACAAGTAAACCGGTTTTACCTTCAATAATTACATCTTCTATCCCTTTAACTTTCCCAGATATTGTAGGTACTCCGGCCGCCATTGCCTCCAATAAAGAAACGCCTACTCCCTCAGCTATCTGGGGCAAAACAAAGACGTCTGCTTCTTTAAGATAATTAAATACGTCCCCATGAGGTTTTTTTCCTTCAAAGGACACAATCCCACTAAGCCCTTTTTCCTTACAAAATTTCTCCAATGATTCACGCTCCGTGCCATCACCCACAACAGTAAGTCTTAAGGGCGGTTTTTTATGCTTTACCTGCTCTAGCGCCTCGAGAACAAATTTCAGGTTCTTGCAGGGAACCAGTCTCGAAACAAACAAAAGATTGCCGCTAAAAGTCTTTTGTATTGGAAGTTTTAGCAACCGTTCATTAATACCCACTTCGCTGTAAATAACCAGGCTTTTATTCTTCCGAGCCCCTAGCGATCTTGCTTTTCTCACGTATTCAGAATTCACTCCAATTACATAATCTGCTCTTCCAAAGACGAACTTGTTAATAGTAAAGAAAAGGAAATTTTGCTCAAGATCACCACCCCGCACTGTGACGATAAGCGGCTTTTTGTAAAGGAGCTTACAAATAACACCGATAAATCCCGGAATGACCGACCAGTTTGCATGAATAAGATCAAATTTTTTCGCTTTCAGGACGGCAGAAAATAGAAATGCCAAAAGGAACGGGGGTGACATTATTTTTGCCACTAAGGTTTGCTTTACATTATCTGGCAATCCAGCCCCATAACAAACTTTTTCTAAACCAGCCGGAGCGTAGCGAAACCTAGTTACTTTTACACCATCAAGCATCTCAATACTTTTTGCACCTTCATGGTGAGGTGCTAACACCTCCATAGAAAAACCTCTTTCCACCAATCCCTTAGCTTGCAACAAGATGGGCTTTCCAGAAAGGTCTGCTCTATTTAGAGGAAACGAAGTTGTTAAGACTAGTACTTTCATTTTACAGCCAAACAATAATCATCACAAATTATACAAGCAGTCTGCAAATTGATCGAAAAGACCTACCTAGCTAATTAATCGCCTGATCCATCTTGAAAAATTATAAAATATGTTATCATATCAGCATGTATAAACGGCACAAAATCGGGATTGTTGTCCCAGCATATAACGAAAGCAGGCTTATTAGCAACACAATAAACGGTATTCCCAAGTACGTGGATAGGATAGTAGCGGTAGACGACGCAAGCCTAGACGACACTTACAAAAAATTACAAGGGTTAAGTAATGACGACAGATTAATAACTATAAGACATAAAAAAAATCGAGGTGTTGGCGGGTCGATTATTGATGGCTATCTTCGTTTATTGGAAGAAGACGTTGATATAACAGTCGTGATGGCCGGTGATAACCAAATGGACCCACAATACTTACCGGTCCTTCTTGATAAGCTGACTGAGGGGGACTTTGATGTAGCTAAAGGAAATCGTTTCCTTCACAGTTATGAACTTGGCAGAATGCCTCCAACAAGGATGTGGGGCAATGTCATTGTAACCTTGTTGACAAAAATCTCATCTGGTTACTGGAGCATTTTTGACACAACCAATGGATACGTCGCTAGCAAAACGCAGATATTAAAATTGGTCGATTTCAAGAAAATCAAAAGAGGATTCGATTTTGAGATCAGCATGTTGATCAATCTAAATATTTTAGGGGCAAAAATAGCTGATGTCCCAATACCTGCTGTTTACGGAAAAGAAACATCTAAGTTGAAGGCCTGGAAAGTGTTTCCTGGTTTATCGTGGACCTTTTTTAGTGGTTTTTGGAA
Organism: Candidatus Nanoarchaeia archaeon; assembly: GCA_036382695.1. Classification (GTDB taxonomy): domain Bacteria; phylum Patescibacteriota; class Microgenomatia; order Woykebacterales; family RBG-16-39-9b; genus DASVHF01. The sequence goes on from DASVHF010000050.1 coordinate 5,611, forward strand.
AAGAGTATTTTACAAATATATATTTTATAACACCCACCCGTTAGCCTTGTTTCTGATTTTTGGTTTATTATTGTTGATAGCCGGCTTAGTAATCGGCATCTGGGCGATTGTAGTCACAGGTGGCCATCCAACTGCTAGCACCGCCCTCCTAGCCGCCTTACCACTCATCCTAGGATTTCAACTTTTGCTAACCGCAGTCGTTATTGACATCCAAAACGAGCCGAAATAGGGTTCTACAACCCTAAAACGATTAATATCTACAGCAAACTCTCGTAAACCTTCTTATATTGCTCGGCAATTATTTTTGCATCATGAACCTTTTTGACAAATTCATAACCTCTTTTCCCAATCGCAGCTAACCCTTTTCTATTCTTAATCAATCTCTCTAAAACTTCTGCTAAGTTGTCTTTATTTGCATTTATTATCGGGATATTCTTGCCAAACGGAACCAATTTAACATATTCTTCCTTTAGATAACAAACAACTGGTTTCCCGAGCGCCATAGCCTCGACAGAGAGTCCACCATACCAACCAATTAACAATTGATCTATGATTAAATCTGCCACTGACATTTTCTTGTAAAGATCTTTGCGTGAAATCTTGTCTGCCAAAACCAAGTTAACTTTGACCCCCTTACCTCTAAGTTCCTCAACAGCCTGGACAACATATCTTGTACCTTTTTTTTCTTCGTCTGTCGGAGCATGCATAATTGTAAAGGCTTGATTTGGAGAGGGTTCTGTTTTGCTCTTTCTTATGCCGTCAATATCGCGGGCGTAGGGAATTATCTGGTCATATTTCCCAACTGAATCTGCCATCCAAGGCCCAATCAAAATAATCCTATCAGAACGACTTATTATAAACTTTTTCCTCTCCTCAATTTTTTTGTAGTGCTCCGAACCCTTAAGTTGGTAATCCTTGTGGTAGGGACTTTCCTTCCCATATTCTTTTATCGATCTTTCTACATCAAAAACATCCGAACCACGAAAAGTGTTAACTATCTTCTTTCTAAATAACTTCAAAATCAAATGGTCGTACTTATAAGAGAAAAATGTCCGACCAAAATTGAAATGGAAAATATCATATTTGAAAAGAGATTTTAAGAGTAAGTAAATACCTTGAATCCTTTGTAATTTGATATTCCTTGGCCTAGAAACTCTAACATCGTAACGAACATCTATCCACTTTGGCACATAGCCCCAGAAATCTATTTTGTAACCATAGCGTCGAAGGACCCTTGTAAAACTATAGATGCCGGGAGCTCCGGCATCATTAAAGCCAATAAATATTCTCTTTTTCCTCAAAATTTCATTTTTTCTCATTGGTTTCTGAGGCAAGTATATAATCCTTCATCTCACCTATAGTCTCGTCTAACTTGCTATAGAAGTCTGTTGCGAATTTCATACCTAGTTTTTTAATCTTCGAATTATCTACATCAAATTTTTTGATATCCCCAATTACCCAATCCTTATAGATTATGTCTTTCTTACTTTTACCGAATGTTTTAAGTACCCTATCAGCCAACTCACCTACCGTAACCTTGATCCCTGAAGCACAGTTGTATACTTCCCCTTTTGCCCTTTCATCAACCGCGACCAAAAGGTTTGCTTTTACAACATCCTTTACATAAGTAAAAGACCGTTGCTGACTACCGTCGCCAAAAATTGTAATCGGCTCGTCCTTTAGCATATTCCGAATAAAAATTGCTACCACTCCACCAAAGTCTCCAAACTCCTGCCTTGGGCCAAAAACATGAAAATACCTAAGTACTGTAGTGTCCAACCCAAAAGCCTTATTAAAAAACGCGACGTATTTTTCGCCGGCTAGCTTACTAACACCATAAACCGAGGTTGGATTAAGCGGATGGTTTTCGTCTTGGGGAAAATACACCGGTTCTCCGTAAACAGAGCCGGTTGAGGCATGGACAAATTTTTTCACTCCGCAATCCCGTGAGAGCTCCAGCAAATTAAATGTGCCTTTTGCGTTTACATCTAAATCTTTCCTTGGATCCTTGAGTGAAACGGTTTTTTTTGAGGCTGCGTTGTGGAAAACAATATCTACATCTTTGAAATATTTTTTTAATTTTTTTAGGTCACAAATATCACAGCTTACCTCACGAAAATTTCTTTTACCTTCAATGCTTTGGACGTTTCTAGACCACCCGGTAATATAATTGTCGATCGAAACTACTTCTAAACCCAACCGCACAAGCTCTTCGCAAATGTGAGAGCCGATAAACCCAGCACCTCCGGTCACCAAAGCTTTTTTGTATTTATTCTTTAGTTTTCTACTTAAATCCATATTAAAATCGCCTTTTAATCAATTTTGCCGGCACTCCGCCGTAAACACAATTATCCTCCAAATCTTTTGTCACGACTGCACCTGCGCCTACTACCACTCCCGAACCAATCTTCACACCGGGGGTGATAACAACGTTAGCTCCTATCCAAACGTTATCACCAATCTCAACTGGAGCCTTTATCAACCCTCCTCTTCTTATCTTTACTTTAGGATTATCATATGGGTGCGTCGCAGAAAATATTTTACTACCCGCCGCAATCGAAACTTCATCACCGATCTTTACACCACCATAACCTGAAATCAGACAAAACTCATGGATTGTTACATTGCTACCAATCTCGATATTCCCCGGCTCAGATATAAATACAGCCGAGAAAATATCTACACCCAAGCCCATTCTTTTCAAAAGTCCCTTATAAATAAACCTTCTTAAATAAATAAAAAGTCTGGTTTCTGGATACCTAAATAAAAATAGTAGAATTAAAACTAACTCCCATTTTATTTTATTTATAACCAAAGTTATCATTTTTTAGTGCTGCCTCGCCCTTTTCAAAAGAACCAGCGTTTTGACAAAATAGCTCCTTAATAATTCTTTATCGTCTCGTGTAAACACACCAAACTTTGTGATTAAAAATATATATACAAAAGCGTAAAGTATAGTAGATAATATCACGTTTGTTAAAGCAGGCAAGTTCGAATAAAAACCTGGAATTAATGCAACAGCCGCTACAATAGCTAGGACAAAATTCCTTAGAATAACCAACCAAGGCAGCATATCAGAGAAGGAGAATCGGATACACCCCTTTATAACAACTATGTAGTAAATGACACTTAAGAATGTAGCTAAAACAGTAGCCGTAGCTGGGCCTATCAAACCCAAAGTTGACACTAAAACGACATTCAAGATGCCATTAGCTATAAAGAAAAAGATTGAGCCTTTAAGGTTTTCACGTGTTTTTCCTATTGCTTGTAAAATAATCCCGTAACTTGCAACTCTTATTATTAAGAGAAATAGATAAATCCTAAAAAAAGGTACGCTGGAAGAAAATTTTTCCGAATAGAGAATAGTGATAATTTCGTGCGAAAATATCATTGCGACTACAAAAATTGGTAGTATTATTAAACTAATCTTCCGTATTGAACTGTGCCAAAGCCTTACAAGCTCTTTTAAATTACCTTCTGCGTAAACCTTTACCATCTCCGGCAATATAACTTTGGTCACAGAACCACGAATCATACTTACAAAGGGAATCTCGGTAGCCCCAAGCACATACACCGCATAAAGCTCAGGGGAAAAGTTGACAGAAACAACAAGCTTATCAAACTCCCAAGCAAGCAAACCGATAATAGAGGTTAAACCCAGTGGTACACCGTAAGCTAGTTGAGATTTATAACTTTCGAGGTTAAAGCTGAAGGTTTTTCTTAAAGATAGGAATGTTTTTGTAAATACTAATGCGAAAATAAAAAAAACCAGACTCGCTAGAGAAACACCGGTAACAACTGCTTTCAAATCTCCATCAAACAATAGCGCCAAGCCGACTATTATGATGAAGCTTGCTGCCCCATACACCATAGGATATATAAAAAGAGCTTTTAGCCTGTTATAAACAACTAAAACAGGCTCGAAAAACGAAACAGCCAGATGCCCAAAAGCGTACAAACCAAAAATCACAAGTAGAATCGTTAACTTTTCATTGTGCATGATCTTTGGCACTAAAAACGATGAGAGGGAAACTGCGACGCCTAAACTTAGTCCAAGAAGAAAAAGGAGACCAATCGACCTGGATATGAAAAGTTTTTTGTCTTTTTCCTGTTTTAATCTGGGTAAAAAATAAAAAATGCCAGCTGGTACTCCAGCGGCAAATATAGGAACAATTAAGTTATTTACAAGAAAAACCTGTTTGTAGGTCCCCAAATCTTCCTGCGTTAAAATCCGAGCAAGCACTAAAGTGGACAGAATAGTAAATACTTGAAAAACAGCTGTACCAAACCCAATTAGCCCAGCTTTTGAAGTGAGGTTTTTCATTTTTAGGATTGTTTAATCAGTTGATAAAATTTTAACGATTCGATCCAGATCCCTCTTGCGCAAACCTGGATGAACCGGTAATGAGATTACCTCTTTAGCAACCCTCTCGGCTACGGGTGTGTTAATTCGGAAATTGAAATCCCGAAACGCTTTCTGTCTTTGCAGTAGAAGCGGATAGTGTATACCATAACCAACACCAGCCTCCTCCAGCCTAGCAATTAGCGATTTGCGATTTGCTAACCGAACGGTGTATTGATGGAAAACATGTCTATAACCCTCTGGTATCGTTGGTCTAATCACACCTTCTACTTTTCCCAGATTTTTATTTAAGTAAGTCGCATTTTCGATTCTTTTTTTTGTAAAACCTTCTAACTTTTTAAGCTGTTCTACGCCAATTGCGGCTGCTATATTTGTCATCCGGAAATTATAGCCAATCACATCGTGGTAGTAGCGTCTACCCATACCCTGATTCCTGTAGGTACGTACTTTGTCCGAAAATTTTTTATTATTTGTCGTAATCATCCCGCCCTCACCAGCCGTCATGTTTTTTGTTGGGTAAAAAGAAAAACAGCCAGCCAATCCCCAACTCCCAGCTTTCTTCCCATTGACATTTGCCCCATGAGCTTGGGCGGAATCCTCAATTACAATAAGTTTATAGTTCATAGCAATCTTGTTAATAGCTGGCATATCGGACATCAAGCCGTAGAGATGAACTGGTAAGAGAGCACGAGTTTTTTTGGTGATTGCCGCCTCGATTAGCTCAAGGTCAATATTAAATGTGTCTGGTTCGATATCAACAAAAACAGGTTTTGCACCAGCGAAGATAATTGAATTTGCGGTTGCTGCGAATGTGAAGGGGGTGGTAATTACTTCATCGCCAAGACCAATTCCAGCAGCTACCAAAGCACTCATCAGGGCAGTCGTCCCGTTGTTTGTCGCCACAGCATATTTTGTACCGCAATATTTCGCGAAGGCTTCTTCAAATTCAGCGACTTTCGCTCCCTGAGCTAGGTTGCCACTTCGAAGCACTTCTAAAACAGCTTTTTCTTCCTCCTTGCCAAGCATTGGTTTTGCAATCGGAATCATACGTCTTTGACTTTTTTTCCTTCCTTGTTGGCAAAACCAACTAATTTAGCAGGATTTCCAACAACGATTCCAAAATCTGGTACATCGCGTGTTACAACGGCCCCGGCACCGATCAGAGCCCACTCTCCAATGGTTATTCCAGGAAGGATCGTTGCGTTCGCTCCAATTGAAGCTCCGTTTTTAACGATTGATTTTGAAATCTGCCAGTCGGTCGCACTTTTCAAGGACCCATCAGGATTGACTGCCCTTGGATTTTTATCATTGGTAAAACACACATCTGGGCCAATAAAAACTCCATCCTCAATCCGAACACCATAATAGATGGAAGAGTTATTTTGAATCTTGACTTTGTCCCCGATCACCACGTCATGGTCTATATATACATTTTTGCCCAGAACACAGTTTTTTCCGACCTTGGCGTTCTCCCTTACTTGCGCGTTGTTCCAAATAAGAGTACCCTTGCCAATTTTTGCCTTTTTTGAAACATCTGCACTTTTGTGAATTTTCATTGCACCCGACCATCCTTAATTCGAATACTTTCTGTAGCTAAAATGGCAGTTCTCAGAGCCCAAATAGCTTCTTCTGAAGGCACAGCTGGAGCTACACCATTTGCCACACAATCAATAAAGCTCTCAAGTTCGGCTCGGAGTGGCTCCTTGAAAACTACCTTAATCTTTTTACCCTTGGATTCTTTAAACTTCCCAACGAAATCCTCAAAATCATCAAACTCGTGAGTATATCTAGTGTCAAATAACATTAGATCCTGGGTCGCCAAGTTCACTACCGCGTAGCCCTTGGTACCCGTAACATTTAGCTTTCTGATTTTTACTGGCGTAAGCCAATTAACTTGGATATGCCCTGTAACCCTAAGACCATCTTTAGCCGCAGGATACTCTAAAAAGATATCGGCATAGTCCTCATGCTTTTTAAGGACAGCCCGTCCACCGCAAGCATAGACATTAATTGGCTGACGCTTCAAAATAAAGTTGATAAGATCGATATCGTGTACACCGATATCAAGAACAACATTTGCATCCTTAACACGCGGTGGTATAGTTCCAGCTCGACGCGCCATGATTGAAATTATGCTCCCAAGCCTCTCCTCGCTAATTAACTTCTTCAAGGCAATAACAGCTGGATTAAAGCGCTCTATATGACCAATGGTCAATCGCACGCGAGACCGTTTGGCTTCTCTTAGAATCTCTAACGCCTCGTCAATGTTAGAAGTTATCGGTTTTTCAATCAAAAGATGGGTTTTTCTTCTAATAACATCCATGGCGACTGGGTGGTGCCAGCGAGTTGGAACCGCAATACTAACCAAATCTGGATTCTCGGCTTCAAACATTTCTAAATAGTCCTTATAAAACCGTGTTTCATATTGCTCAGATATTTTTTTGCCGATTTTTTCGTCGAGATCACAAACAGCCACCAAATCAACATCTTTTATTTCCGCGTAATTCCTGGCGTGATGTCGACCCATACTGCCAACACCAATTACGGCAGCTTTCAGTTTGTGATGAGTTCTTAGTGATGAGTTAATAGTTTTATTTTTTTGCACCTTTGGATTAGCTTTCCCCATAATTTTAAACTCCAAACTATTAACTACAAACTAATAACTAAATATTTCCTACTCCTTTGTAAATAAAACCGGCTGCTCTAGCTTTTCCCTTATCAAAAATATTTCTTCCGTCTATTAAAACTCTCGTCCGCATTAAGTTTTTTAGCTTATCCAAATTAAGATTCTTGTACTGCTTATGAGCCACCATAAAAACAGCAGCGTCGGCATCTGTTAAAGCTTCTTCCAAGCTCTTTTCACTGTGTTCAGCAACGTATGGATCATGGATGATTATATTTTTCGACCGTCTGTTAAATTTATCAATAAAAATTTGGCTAGGGCTATTGCGGGTATCGTCAGAATCTGCTAGGTATGAATAACCCAATAATACAACTTTACTTGTTTGCAATTTTTTCCCGGCCTCTTTCAAAGCATCAAGCAGGAGGTTAATTACATGAATTGGCATAAAATCATTAACCTCTCTAGTTAAATCAGCCATTTTCACCGCAAGGAAAGCGTCAGAATTATTTTTTGTCCGAAGTGGAGAAACATTTAATAAACTGTCCTTTGGAAGACAGTGACCACCTACACCGGCGCCAGGCAAATGAACGTTTCTATCTTCAACTTTGTTTACTAGTCTTCGCGCCTCGTAGACATTGACGCCCACGCTTTCACAAAGAAGGGCTAATTGATTTGCAAAAGCTATCTCCGTGTCTCGATAATAATTCTCAGTCGTTTTAACAACTTCAGCGGTTGTTACATCTGTTAGATCAAGATCACCAGTAACGAAGGTTTTATAAAACTCTTTCATCACCTGTGCTGTTTGCGGCGTAAAACCGCCGACAACCCGGTGGTAATTTTTTAAGTTTTTTAGGAGCTTGCCAGGCATCACTCTTTCTGGACAATGTCCCAGGTAAAAATCGCGATTTAACTTTAAGCCAGATTCCTCTTCCAAAATAGGAACCACCAAATTCTTCATTGTCCCCGGCGCAATTGTAGATTCAACTATTACCAGGCTCCCTTTTTGCAAATTCGGCCCGAGGGATTTCAAAGCTGATTTTAAAGCGTCGTATTTTGGCGTGAGGGTTCCTGGGTCAACCGGGGTCTCAACCGCAATCAACACCACGTCAGCTTCCTTACACACCGAATAATCTGTGGTTGCCGACAATTTCTTTGCCTTAATTACTTTTTTGAGTAACGTGTCGAGACCTGGTTCGTCGCCTTTTATCGGGGAGATACTGTTGTTAACTAAATCAACCTTCTCCCGACCCCGATTTACCCCTATCACCGAAAAGCCGGCTTTTGCAAACAAACAAGCAACTGGCAACCCAACATATCCAAGACCTAGTAGCACAATTTTTGCTTTTCTGCTCTTTATCAGTTTTTCTAAATCACTCATTGAATCTCCACTCGGCAACAAATTCTGGGAAATTATTGTAGCACAATTTTCCTATAGTCTCAAACCTAAGAACAAACGACATATTAAAAGATTATAAGAGGATGGAAGCCTCGCAACTAGCAAGGCTTCCGGAAGATCAAGCTCGTCTATCCTCGCGAGATAAGCAATACAGCCAAGAAAGCTAGCAGAATACCAGCTGCTTGAGCAACACTTATAGACTCTCGGTAGATCAAAAGAGCCACGGCTACTACTATTATCCCATTCAAGGCAACTATGGGAGAGATCAGGGAGGCTGGCCCTTTTGTGAATGCTTGTTGGAGGACAATCACACCAACAACACTTGCTAGCCCAATGGGGACTCCCAATGCAAGAGATTTCAAAGCGATCGCTCTCTCAGCAGTTAGATTGCCGCTTAGAAACCCCCAGAACGCAGACATAACCGCCGCCACGGTATACAGTGAAACCGTTATATAGTAGCGGTTAAGACCTCCCTCCTGGCCGACCTTAAATAGCGCGTTTACTGCCCCGAAGGAAAAGAAGGCGATTACTGCTAGCAATAACCAAGTCATGCTTCTCTCCTTGCTCTACTCTTCCATGACTTATAGTCCGACAGTCATTATAGTATACATTTGCAAAAAAAGGAAGCCTCGTCGCTTTCACACAACGAGGCCATCCAAGATGTCGTCAGCTCGATTAGAAACTGCGGAAGGCTGCTTCCATCTCCTCCCGACCGAAATCAGCGATCCCGGCTTCAAGAAGAGCCATCGAGCCAAAACCAGTTACCCCTCTCCCCGGTTCCATGGCAAAGGCTAGTTCCTGCGCGATCCCCTTCGGGGTATAGGAAATGAAGCGGATGTTACTGCGTTCCCATCGGTCACGTGCAGACTCGGACCTATAGCGCAACTCATTCCAAGTCAAGGAAACCTCAACCCTAGCAATTAGTCCAGGCCACCAGTAGCGACCATCAGCGCACAATCCTAGGAAGACTAAATCCTCCTGCCTGGTGGAAATCCCAAGCTCTTCCAACCCGCTGCGTATCGCTACCTTGGGCAGATCGATCTCACCCGTTACTCCCGCCTCAGGGTTCACCCCCTCAGCCAATGCAGGATGGTCCATGTCAGCGTTGACCGATACACCTTTCGAACGGTGAACCATTACAGTCAATCCCTCAGCAAGGACCACCACGGTAGTAATACCAACTCCACTACTAAGTGGGCCTCCAAGGGCTTTAAGGTTGAAGAGGTCTTCTGGCCGGACATGGTGAAGTAGGACTTCGAATACCTCTGGATGCTCTTCCCTCAGTCTATCCTCAAAGGCTGCATGGAGAAGGTTATATCGATACCAGGACTTCCCCACCTCAAGCGCTAGACTCTCCTGCGAAACATTGGCTGAGCGAAGATGATACGTCCGAGCATTTTCTTTTGGCTTTTTGATTGCCAAAATTCGTTCGGACAGCTGATGCACCTCGGTGGGAACTTCGATCTCCTCAGGGATAACCCGACAGCTTATCTGCTCAGATTTCCAAGTCATCCCTGACGGCGTAATCATCCTACCCGGAAGAGTCACGCCGCCGAACTGACTAGTGATCACTTTGTACATCGAGTACTCCTTCCTTCACTTTCTGCACTAGTTCCTGCGTACTTTCAACTACAGTGAGGTTGGGGTTAGTGGGATCAAAGTCTTCTGGTGTCTCTTGGTCCCAGCGGATCCAAACGCAAGTGAAATCTCCCTGCCGCAAAGCGGGCTCGATGTCTTGGAGGTACGAATCCCCTACCATTAGCTTTCGTCCTTTGGGAAGACGAGGGACCAAGTCCTCGACAAGACCTACGTCCGTGCCTTTCCGATGGGAATAGATGATATCCCCGAAGAATTCAAGAAGACCATTGCGCTGCAACCGGCTTCGCTGAATATACAGCCCCTTCTCATCGGCAACCTTGGTCCAAGCAAAGATTCTGCAGCCCCGGAGCGCGATCTCCTCAAGAAGCTCTCTTGCTCCAGGGATAATGTTTGCTTTTGGCATATTCTCGTCCATCTTTCTCCAGAACTCATCGACCTTTTCTTCTTTGCCAGGATCCCCACCGCAACGAGAAAGATGGTACTTCTCTTCAGCTGGGTTTGTAGTGAACTCTCTCGCATAATGATCGTAGAGTTCATCAAATGGTACACCGATTGCGGCTGAGACGTCAGCTATCAATTTGGGATGGGGATAAACGGGGTTTTGAAGAACTCCATCGAGATCGAGTACAACGGCGGCAATCATTCTCTACCTCCTGTTAAGGTGCGTTTTGGAAAATGGGGGATTATTATACTATGGGTTTCGAAAAAACGCAACATTGTCGGCTTAGCGAGAAGTTATTAAAATTGCTGCGAAAAGAGCAAAAATTATACCAATACACTGCTTGAGAGTTATAACTTCCCGAAACACAAACAAAGAAGCAACAATAACAATTAAAGAGTTTAAAGCTACAAGAGGAGCAATCAATGAAGCAGGACCCATCTTAAAAGCCTCCTGAATTGCTACGACTCCGATAACGCTAAAAACTGCTATGGCAGATCCAATCGCTAAGGATTTGAGATCTATACCTCCCACAGCTACTTGTCCTCGATAAAGAAACCATAAAAACGAGAGAATCGCCGCGACCACATACAGTGAGGTAGTTACTACAGGTATACTAGCTCCCAACCTCTCACCCAATTTAAACATAAAATTAACAAAACCGTAGCCTAAAAATGCGATAATGGCGACCATCAACCAATTCATACCTAAATTTTAGCAGATTCCCCATGTAGAGCAAAGGAACAAATTCTTGCCTCAATGCACTTTTTTCGTTTATAATCAAACACATATGAAATTTCTGCAAAATAAAGACTTTGCTGCGGTCTCCATTTTGACGTTAATATTTTTCGTTGTTTTCACGAAAGAGGCCTACGCTTATCTTGACCCTGGAACAGGCAGTTATATACTCCAATTACTTGTTGCTGGTGCGCTTGGCGGACTTTTTGCAATAAAGACCTTTTGGCGGCAACTTGTAAGCTTTCTCACCAATTTATTTTCAAAGAAGAAGAGGGTAAGGATCAGGAAAAAGAAAAATGGTCAGAAATAAACTTTCTGCCTCCTTCCGCGACCCCAGCGGTTTCCTATTTTCAATAGACGGAGCACTCTACCGTCAAATAAACAAAAAATACCAAGAAGATTATGACCTTTTCCTAAAATCTGGTCTTTACGAGAAACTCGTCAGCGATGGACTGCTAATCCGTCACGAAGAAGTAGATCTTAAATATGCTCAAACCCAGGAGGCTTACAAAATCATCAGACCAGAAAAAATCCCATTCATCTCTTACCCCTACGAATGGTGCTTTAGTCAGTTAAAAAATGCGGCATTGACCACTCTAAAAATTCAAAGGATAGCTCTCGAGCACGGAATGAGTCTGAAAGACGCCAGCGCTTTTAACATTCAATTTGTCCAGGGTAAGCCGATTCTCATTGACACACTTTCTTTCGCAAAGTTTGATGAGCGGCCTTGGGTAGCTTATAGGCAGTTTTGCCAACATTTCCTCGCCCCCCTATCTTTAATGAGCTATGTAGACATATCTTTTAATAAATTACTTCAACTATATATTGATGGCGTCCCTTTGGACCTAGCGTCAAGACTCCTCCCAATCCGCACACGTTTTAAACCACCTTTACTTATGCATATTCACCTACACGCAGCCAGTCAAAAAAGATACGCCGATAAGGGCCTAAAAAAGGAAATTACGAGAAAGTTTAGTATGAGATCATTTCTCGGATTAGTTGGGAGTCTCGACGGAGCAATAAAAAATCTTAAATGGCAACCAAAAGGCACCGAATGGGCTGACTATTACGCTGGCAACCTCAACTACTTGCCAGCTTCTCTCCGCCATAAAGCAAATCTTGTTGATGAATTTTTAGAAATTTTAAAACCAAAAAACGTTTGGGACCTTGGAGCCAATACAGGCTTCTTTAGCAGAATCGCCTCTGACAAAGGTATTAAGACAATCTCTTTTGACATCGACCCAGCCGCAGTCGAAATCAACTACAAAACCACCGTTGAAAGAAAAGAAAGAAATCTTCTACCATTGCTGATTGATTTAACCAACCCAAGCCCGGCGATCGGCTGGGAAAACAAAGAAAGAAACTCTTTTCTAAATCGTGGGCCAACAGACACAGCACTTGCTCTGGCCCTAGTTCACCATTTGGCAATCTCCAACAACTTGCCACTAGCCGAACTAGCAGAGTTCTTCAGCCATATTTGTAACCATCTCATTATTGAATTTGTCCCCAAAGAAGATTCCCAAGTACAACGTCTTCTTTCAAGTAGAGAAGACATTTTTGCCAGTTACACGAAAGAAAACTTCGAGAAAGAATTCAAGAACTTTTTCACTGTAAAAAAGGCCTCTGAGATCAAAAATAGCAAAAGGGTTTTGTACTTAATGGTGAACAAAAGGAGGTTGTGAAGAGCAAAATGTCAAGAAAGAAACAAAAACTGAACTTAAAAAAGCTCGGCCTACCATTCCCAATCCATCCATTTTTATTCGCTTTATACCCAATTCTCTTCTTCTACTCAAACAATATAAGGGAGGTTTTTTTGGATGTGCTTCCCCTACCTCTCTTCGTCGTGGTTATTTTTACTCTATGTATATTTCTGGTTTTTAATTTATTCTTTAAAGACAAAATAAAATCAGGAATAGCAACTTCGCTTTTCCTAGTACTATTTTTCTCCTACGGCCACATGAGAAATACTACAGGGGGTTTTAATATAGGAAGGTTCGAGCTCCTTACCCCTATTTGGATAGGTTCGTTCCTCCTCGGGACTTATTTATTGACTAAAATCCGTAAAAACTTGAGTAGCCTGTGTAATTATCTAAATATCATCTCGGCCCTTTTAGTAGGCTTCTCCCTTGTCAACATAATTTATTTTGAGATTTCAACAAGTCGAGTCGCTAGGTCACTTGAAAACCGGACCGAAGAAGCCAAAACAACCTCGACAAAATTAAATAAACCAGACGATCCCCCAGACATCTATTACCTTATCTTCGATAGATATGCGAGTGTCGAAACGCTTGAAGATATCTACAACTACGACAGTAGTGAATTCACCGATTATTTAACCCAGAAAGGATTCTATGTGGCCACAAACAGCCGGGCAAATTATCCAAGAACGTTTCTGTCACTGGGCTCCTCTCTCAATATGGAATATATTAATTATTTAGCTAAAACGATCGGCGAAGATTCTGATGACGAAAGCGCCGGTTATAAGCTTTTAAATAACTTCAAAGCGCAAAAACTCCTTAAAGAGATTGGCTACCAATATATACACATAGGTAGCTGGTGGGAACCAACAAGAAAAAATGATAATGCAGATAGAAACTACTTTTATAACCCATTCAAATTCAAGTACTTGGAAGGGCTAGACGAATTTTCGACAAAATTACTTGAGACTACTATTCTCTCGGTAATACTCTACCGTACTTCGCCAGACGGTGTAAGCGAACCTCTCTGGGGCAGGAGCAATCATCGTCAATCCATAATCTATCAGTTTGAAAAATTAGAGGATATTATAAGTAAAACCGACGGTCCAAAGTTTGTCTTCGCCCATATTCTCATACCTCACCTCCCCTATGTACTAGACCAAGGTTGTAAAACTATCACTGAAAAACAAGCAAAAAGCAGGTCTAATGAGGCAAATTACTTAAATCAGCTTGGTTGCGCAAATAAAAAAATAAAACCAGTGGTCGAGAAGATATTTGAAGAATCAGCCGGTTCCGCTATCGTCATTTTACAGTCCGATGAAGGCCCAGACCCGACAAAACTAAAATTGGAAGAAAAATGGCAAAAATCTTCAATAAACGCACTTAAAGAGAAGACCGGAATATTAAATGCTTACTACTTACCCGGGAAGGATAAAAAAAAGCTCTACCCTGCAATTACACCGGTAAATTCCTTCCGAATAATTTTTAACCTTTATTTCGGTGCGGACTTTGATATATTAGAAGATAAAATTTATATGATTGAAAACAAGGAGAAACCGTATAAATTCTTTGAATTTACTGAAAAATTAAAGTAAATGTCATTTCACCGTTACACTTTTTGCCAAGTTTCTTGGCTTGTCCGGATCCCATCCTTTCTTAAGAGCAAGGAAATAAGCAAAAAGTTGGGCTGGTATTACCATGGGAATCAAAGAAGCACTGTCGATGTCTTTCACCTCTATCCAATAATCAAAAACTTCCGAATTTTTTGGAGCAATACCGATGATAAGACCACCGCGGGATTTAATCTCCGAGGCATTTGAGACAGTTGCGTCAAATGTTTCATCCTCGGGAGCGTAAACTAAGCAAGGGGTTCCTTTACTTATAAGTGCTATTGTACCGTGCTTTAGCTCACCACCAGCAAGACCCTCAGTATGAATGTAGCTAACTTCTTTCATCTTTAAAGCTGATTCCAAAGCAGTGGGGTAAGAAGCGCCTCGACCAATTGTGTAAATATGCTCTGCTTTTACCAAGACATTAGCGATTTTTTTCATTTTTTTAATATTCTCATCTTTAAGAAGCCTCTCGGTCTCTTTCGCTGCTTGTAACAAGACCTTCTTCGCCTGATCTGTTTTATCGATCAATGAATAAGCAACTAAAAGCAGGAAAGCTATTTTGGCCACGTAAGCTTTCGTTGAGGCAACAGCCTTTTCCGGCCCAGCACCCAGCAAAACTTTCATATCAGCCATACGATAAATGGTGGAGCCAAGACTATTAACAACCGCTACTAATTTCGCACCTTTTTTGCTTGCTCTACCAAGTGGTTCGATGACGTCAATTGTTTCACCACTTTGAGACAAGGCGACAACCAGGCTTTTTCTTGTCAAAAAGTCTTCCAGATAGTTAAATTCGGAGGCGGCTGCAGTATTAACATGATGGCCCGCGATTTTCGAAAAAAGGTAAGTCCCAGCCAGGCAGGCGTGAAAAGCAGTACCACTGGCAATAAAAAAAGTTCCTTTCGCCTTTTTTATTGCGCTTGCAACATCTTTTGCTGGTTTTTCCAATGTCTCTACACAATTTCTTATCACCTTGGGCTGTTCAAAAATCTCCTTAATCATAAAGTGAGGGTACTCGCCAGTTGTCGCTTCAACGTAATCCCATTTTAGGGTTTGATAGGCAGTTTTGACTTTTCTTATATTTTTTAATGAGAAGATTGCTACACCATCACCATTCAACAAAGCCATTTGCCCATCTTCAAGGAAAATTACCCTCTTTGTGTAATTGACCAGAGCACTAGGATCGGAGGAAATAAAATTCATCGCCTCACCAACCCCAAGAACAATAGGTGAGCCATTCTTTGCCACGGCAAGTTGTCCGTCAGAAGAAAGCACTGCAATCGCATTCAATCCTGCTAATTTTTTAAATGCGTCCGCAACAGCGGTCCTGAAATCTTTTAACACTAGCTCTTGTTCAACTAAATGGCTGATAATTTCTGTGTCAGTTTCGGATTTAATTTCATGAGCCTTATCAAGGGATTTTTTTAATTTCTGATAATTTTCAACAATTCCATTATGAACAAGGGCTATTTGTGAGTTACAAGAAAGATGGGGGTGGGCGTTTTCGTCAGTAACCCCACCGTGAGTTGCCCACCTGGTGTGACCAATACCAAATTTACTTTTTGGGAGAGAAACGACAGCTTTTCCAATTTTGCCAACATGTTTCTCAAAATCAAGACTACGTCCGTTTCCAACCGCAATCCCCCAAGAGTCGTAGCCCCTATACTCAAGCGTTTTAAGACCATTCAAAATCGTCTGGGCTGCATTTTTCTCTTCGCCAATATAACCAAAAATACCGCACATAATCTATTACCTGGTAGAAATATCAATAATTATCCGGGCAATTTTTCCAGCATCGTGTCGGAGCAATGTTCCAGCAGTAGCAAGTGGTTTGGCAACCACGTTTTTTGCTAGCTTCTTCACTTCCTCAGTATCAGCTTCTACAGGATAGGCTTTTTCTTGCTCCCGATAACGTTTTAAAAGTTTTTCTGGAAGAGGCCCTTTATTCAGAACAACAAAGTCCAGTTTTCCGTTTTCAAGATAAGTTCTTATTTCTTTGACAAAATCACTTGCGGCAAACCCATTACTCTCGCCGTGTTTGGTCATCAAATTGCAGATAT
>DASVHF010000051.1:0-1685 GCA_036382695.1 Candidatus Nanoarchaeia archaeon
TCATATAACGATGGATAGGTGGGCAGGCCAACCAGGTTGAACAGGAAAAAGAAGGCGGCCACGATGATATTCGCCCAGCGACTCACAGACTGGGGCAATACCAGGGTTAGGAAAACCATCAGGATTGGAGTCAACATCAAAACCGCGATCCCCAGCCAAACGAACTGGTTGAAATTCATGTTGGCCATTGCTCTTGCCATATCGCCGCTGTAGATGCGGAGGACATCGCCCAACAGGTAAATCAGCATGACCACCGCCCAGGTTGCGGAAAGTATGACTTCCGTGTCCATTGTTGAACTACTCCTGCGCTGCGATCGTGATGACCACACCGCCCCGTTTGCGCCCCGTATCCACATAGCGGTGCGCCTCGGCCATCTGTTCCAACGGATAGAGTCTATCAATGACCGGTTTTATCTTTCCCGCCTCTACCAGCTCTTTGAGTAAGAGTAAATCTTCAATATGTACCTTTGGTGATCCATCATCGACAGTTATGTGTTTCCCGTTCGAAGTTAGTGCTTTTTTGCACTGTAATTTCGCTTTTCTTTTTCCAACGGCATTAAAGATAAAATCATACAGCTCGCCTCTGTTCGTAAAATCCTCTTTTGTGTAATCAATGACTGTATCGGCTCCCAGAGATTTCACCAATTCTAAATTCGTGGTACTGCAAACCCCGGTAACTTCCGCCCCATAGTACTTGGCAAGCTGTACGGCAGAAGTCCCGACCGCTCCGGAAGCTCCATAAATAAGAATTTTTTGTCCGCTTTGGATATTTCCTTTTTTTAGAAAATGCAAGGCTAAAAGTCCACCATAAGGAACTGCGGCGGCTTGCTCATAATTCACATTGGTTGGTTTTATTGCCAACATCCCTTCTTCGGGAATGCATTTGTACTCGGCATACGTGCCAAAAACGAAACGGTCCCATCCAAATACCTGGTCACCTTTTTTAAATGATTTTACATCTTTGCCTACAGATTCAACTTCTCCAGCTAACACCATCCCAAGTATGGGTTGTCTCGGTTTTGGAAAACCCACCGCTAATGCCATCGGAATCCAAAATATGATAGGAACTTTGAAACCCCGGACGATACAGTCACTTGCTGTTACTGCTGTCGCGAAGATTTTTATGAGAACTTCATAGTTTTTGGGGGTGGGTTTTTCCACCTCTTTGAGCTGAAGAACATCCGGTGGTCCGTATTTTGTGCATACAATCGCTTTCATTTTTCTCTCCTTCTTTTGGATGCTGTGGATGAGTTTCTCAGCCAACCTCAACTGTGGCTGGTTTTTGATCCTTTGCACCCATAATCAAAAGCCACAAAGTAAGAGAAAGTTCCGCAATAAAACTAACCGCCATAAATGGGTACGATATTACTTCGTAGCCCGGCAAAAGGAAACGCTGAAAGACATATATCAGAAGACCAAAACAATCAACGATCAACAATATGCCCAAGATTTTAGGAAGAAAGCCCGACTTGAAAACTAGATAACCAAGAGGAAAGAGCCAGATGCCATAAGGTATCTGGGCGATAATATACCCATTCTTGTATAAATTGATAAATAACATCGCTTGCGCTTGTAGCTGATCTGGCTGGAATACTTTCAAATAATCAGCGCCGCTCAAAAGCAGCAGGCTGCCAAATAAATTAAGCGTACTAAAACACCATATAGCAAACCCACCCAGGTTTAAT
>DASVHF010000052.1:0-12149 GCA_036382695.1 Candidatus Nanoarchaeia archaeon
CCTCACCGTATTTTCCTCTTAGAGTATCGGCGAATTCTAAAGTAGGAGTTTCCAGGGGTTCAAAACCATATTTTTCCAGGACACGAGTAATTTTTTCCAATACAAATTTCCGTCCCGATAGAGTCGGGGGTAGAAAGTCACGAAAACCTTTTGGAGTTTGTATCTTAGTTGCCATGATAAACGGAATTTTATCATATTCGCTCGGCTGATTGTAGGGGGGGGGTATAAACGATTAACCGCTACCTAATGGTTACCAAAAGGTAGCGGTCATAAGTCTGCAATTACTTCGATCTCGTTCTCTGGGATCTCTACCAAGTTCTCTCCCCACTTAGTGAGAAGCTGTTGGCGACTTTCCTCTAGAGGACTCCGACCGTTGTCTGAGAAGAACTGTCGACCACGGCGGCCAGCCGGATCAATAGTCCATAGGGGTGAATATTCCTCTGGCGGTTCGTTACCAAAACGCTCACGGAAGACAGCTCTAAAGAACTTGTGCCTAAAGAGTTTCTTGAGCGCCTTGCTCTGTATCTGTCTTATTCTCTCCCTGGTGACATTGAACTCCCGACCGACTTCTTCGAGTGTGAGTGCTCGTCCACGAAAGCCAAACCGAAGCTCGATCACCAAAAGTTCACGCGGTCTAAGAATCGCTGCCATCATTTGCCGGAGAGCCGGTGTTTGTCTCTCGATTTCCTCAAACTTACCTTCAGAATAGTGGTCAGCGATAAGGTCTATGAGGTGCAGCGCATCATCGCTAGTTCCACTTAGTTCGCTTTCTAGCGAAAAGAGGTTGGTCTTAGCGCCCAAAACGTCAAGGGCAAACGCTGTTTCTCCATGATCTAGGCCAGTGCGTTCAACTAGCTCGCCAATCGTTGGGGTTTCCCCAGTCTCCCCGAGTATGTCAGTTATTGCTCGGGAGACTTTTCTGATGTTTTCTCGAATATGGACAGGGATTCTGATAATCCCCGAGTTAGCCAGCGCTCTAGTTATCCGTTGGTGGATCCAATAGGTGGCGTAGGTTGAAAACTTTAGACCATAACTGTAGTCCCACTTCCGAATAGCGTTGAGCAGACCGATGTTACCTTCTTGGATCAGGTCAGCATATTCAAGACATTCTTGCCGACCAGGGATTATGTAGGTCTTAGCTATGTCTATCACAAGGCGGAAGTTTCTGCGTACAAATTCCACATACGCTTCTTCGTCGCCTTGTTCGATTTGCCTGCCGAGCTTTTGCTCTTCCTCGCGGGTTAGGACGCGGGAGTCCATGCGCTTGATCTCATCAAACCAAAGCCCCACAAGACTCCTGCCATCTACGACCTCTAGGAAGCTTTGGATGTAGTACTTAGCCCGTCGAGTTTTGGTTTCAGGCATTGATCTGCTCACCTCCTTCCTGGTTGGGATTTGGTATCGAAGAATGTAAAGGAGCCCTCGCTTGTTCAACAAGATAGTAGCACTTTTTCTGAATTTTTCAAGACATCTCAAAGTTATTTGAAGAGCGAGAAAATTTTGAAGAGATAAAGCGTCCTATAGTTGACCAAATCGTTCATTTCTGCTATATTTGGCCCGCAAAACCCGATAGAGATTACGAGGGAGGTTGCAGGAAATGACGATGAGAGGTGTTCTTGCCGAGGCCAACTTGAAGCTGAAGGCAACTCTCGACAAGCTGCAAAATTTTCTCAACTGGGTCGACACCGACCACTGGGAGTTGGTAAGGGGTATTGACCAAAAGGTCGATGCCGAAGTAGACGCTGCGTTGAGAAGCGGCAAGAGAGACATAGCTTTAGGGTTGCTTGGGGCCGTGAGGCAGATAGCGGACGAGGCGATAGCGCAGCTGGAAGAGCCCACTGAGGCTCGAGCAGAAGAGCCAGTAGAGGAGCCAGCGGCTGCTCCAGCAGAAGTTGAGCGAGAGCTGATCGATGAGGAGAAGGATAGGCGTCGGGTAAAGGTCAACCGGTTGCTGGATCAAGGTGTAGAACCGAGCGAAGTTGTCCGGCGGCTCAGAGATGTCCCTGGCGTCACTCCCAAATACGTATCAGTGTTGAACGCCAACAGAACTCGTTGGAGAAAGACTGCTGCTGCACCACCCAAAGCCGCTGATTCTACTGCCCCAGTTGTGGTTGCAGAGGAAGAAAAAGCTCCAAGAAGAAGTTGGCGCGTAAGCGATGCTTTTGACAGAGAGCCGAGTGTCCAAGAGCGTGCATTCGCTCTGGAGGTAATGGCTAGCGAAGGCAAGCCGGACCTGGCAAGCTGTTACAACAAAGCAGCAGCGGCCATCGGTAAACTACCTCTAAGGATGAACTTAGCAAGTGCCCATGCAAATCGGGCGATAGGGAACTTGAAGCGCCTGTTTCGCGGTAATCCTGAGGCGACTTTGGGCCTCTTGCCAGAAGAACTGCGCGACGAGGTCAAGACAGCAGATGATCTGGAGAGGTTACTAAGGGAGGGACGCCCAAGCCCAAAAGCAGCTAAGGTGCCAGCCTGGCACCACCTAAACGGAGATCACGCGAAGGTGCTGCGGGCAGCCCTATTGACCGAACCGGTCATCGGCGATAGGTACGAGATTTCACGAAGATGCGGTGGTGTTCCTACCGCTGGGGCTATCGAGCCTCTTTTGAAGCTGTCCGTCCCAAGCCTCTTAGCAATACTGCAGGTGACCAATGTCAGCCAGCTAAATCCGGTGGAAAGAGAGTTGAGGGCGGAGATTGTAGAAAGGTTCGGGGGCGGCCCTCTGGCTGAAATTAAGGCTCGGCTTAGGGAAGCACGAATCAAAGTCATAGACAAGAAGGATACTGGAGGAAATGGGAGTAAATAAATCCCATCTTTCAAAAAAAAGTCGATTGTCGCTGGGGTTTGACGAACCTAGTTCGTCGGGCTCCGGCCCCTTTTTTGGATTGGTTATTGAGTGGATGAAGGGGTAGCGGATTTTGTTGATTCTTTCGGCTGTCCTGTTTCAATTTTTGCCGGAATGATAAAGACTATTGTCGCGCTAATTGTGCCATATTTCCCAACGGCTCCGGCAGCAACTACTACGTCACCTACTTTTATATCGGTAGCACTGGCGGCATCTTTTTGGTCTTTGATTTTGACCACTGTTCCTTTTCCGACGCTAACTGTAAAGGTGTAGTCTGTCTGAGAAAGATAGGTTAGTGTAAAGGTAGTTCCAGAGACTTTTTTCACCTTTCCGCTTGCTGCATGCCTTTTTGTCATTGGCCGTTTTTGTTCGACTACAAATTTAGCTTTGCCACCCGGATCATCTTTTCCTATTCCGACCGCCGAGACGCTAGTCCCTACCTTCAAATCTTCCAACTTGACGGTTGATTTTCCTTTTGTCCCGATTGAGAAAAACTTTGTAAATTCGTCGGTAAAGACAGTTTTTATGCTACCGTTGTTAGTTTCTATGGTGAGGTCAGATTTATTAATTGAGATAATGGTGCCAAAAACATGGGCTCGTTTGTAAATTGCAGTTGATTCCTCAAGATCAGCAGACTTTGTGGAAAGCTGCTCTCTTAAATCTTCAATCCTTTCTTTGGTTGTTTCAATTACATCGGTGTTGCTAGCGGCGACCAACACGTTTCTGCGAGCTAGCTCTTCATTCAGATAAAGAATGTTTACAGTGGCTTGAGCCGCCTCGCCAGTATTTGTGTCAAAAGCGTAAACTGCCAGTTGGTTCTCTCCTTCCACCAAAGCCACATCCGCTGAAAATTTACCACTCTTCGTCTGCGTAGCTACGTCATCTTTGCCACCGGTGATAATTACAGTGGTGTCTTTGCCGGTTGATCCAGATACGGCTAGCTTTGCATCGGATGTCACGTCCCCGGCTGTTGGAGCGTCAATAGAAAGAAGAATACCGGCGGTTTCGGTTGTCGTTTTGGTTTCTTTGCCCGTATTGTCGATCGCAAATTTCATTAGGACGATACCGCCTGCGATTATTAGACCAATGATAATACCGAAGATTAAAACAAGAAGTTTTGGGGTAGGGCGTGACTGCTGTATATCCATGAGTATTAAACATCTTAACCAATCGCCGCCTACGCGTCAAGCAGAGTCTTTGGTAATAATTTAAATCTCCTTGTCACTAAGTTTTTTCTATGATAGTATCGTTTGGGTTGGATCTAAGATTTAGGATTTAAGACTTAAGATATATATCGCTAAAGCGCTCTGCGTCACTTTCGTTCCTACTTAGATCTGACATCTTACACCATAAATCTAAGGAATATGGACATAACATATCTTGGGCAATCCTCATTTAAATTAAAAGGGAAGAAAGCAACTGCCGTTACTGATCCTTATGATGCATCGACAGGCTTAAAATTTCCTAAAACTGCCGCCGATATCGTTACTATTAGCCATGATCACGCCGGTCACAGCGCCGCCGATTTAGTGGTCGGTGAACCCTTTGTGGTTACTGGCCCTGGTGAATATGAAATAAAAGAAGTAAAAATCATCGGCGTTGCTTCCTACCATGATGAAAAAGGTGGTAAGGAGAGGGGTAAAAATACCATTTTCAATATTAAAATTAACGGACTTTGGATCTGTCACTTAGGTGATTTGGGACAGAATCAGCTTTCGAACATCCAGATGGAAGGAATCGGTCGAGTAGATGTATTGCTCCTGCCAGTTGGGGGCGTTTATACTATTGATGCGGTGGTAGCATCAAAAATCGCGGCAGAACTTGAACCAAGCGTGGTTATCCCAATGCACTTTTTAGACAGTGAGGGTAACTCGCAGTTAGAACCAGCGGAAAAATTTTTAAAGGAAATGGGCGCAGAAAAGGTGGAAGCTCAACCCAAATTAACCATCTTACGCGAAAGATTACCAGAAGAGCTAACAGTTGTTCTTTTGAACAAGGTAAATTAGACCAGGTCAGACTTGGTTAGACTTGCCAAGAGTAAATAAATGGCCGAGACCAAAGTATCAAGAAAAATTGAAAGAGAAACCGTAGCTGGGCGCGTACCTCCCCAAAGTATTGAAGCTGAGGTTGGAGTGCTTGGTTCGCTTCTCATCGACAAAGATGCAATCGTCAAAGTAGCTGAAAGCCTTACCCCAAACTATTTTTATCAAGACAGACATGCCGAGATCTACCGGGCGATTTTGGCTCTTTATGAGAAGAGATTGCCGCCAGATCTAGTTACTTTGACCGAAGGATTAAAGAAGGCAGGTAAGTTTGAGGAGGTTGGAGGGGCAAGCTATCTGACTACTTTGGTAAATTCTGTTCCTACTAGTGGTCATATTGAGCATTATGCGGCTCTGGTGCGGGAATCAGCTACCAAAAGAGCACTAATTTCTGCTGCTGGGGCAATAAGCGAGGCTGCATTTGATCCGGATGCCGATGCAAAGCAGCTACTAGAATTTTCTGAAACCACACTTTTTGGTATAAGTCAACAACACCTAAAACAACATTTTATTACGCTGCGTGAAGCTTTGGCAGAAAGCTTTGACCGACTTGACGAACTTCACCGCAAAGGAACGGGCTTGCGAGGTATCGCTACTGGTTTTGGCGATTTGGACAAAAAGCTTTCGGGTATGCAACCAGCCAACTTGCTTATTTTGGCCGCCCGGCCAAGTGTCGGAAAAACAACTTTGGCAATGAATATCGCTGAGTACGTTGGCGTACATGAAAAAATCCCAGTTGGTATCTTTTCTCTGGAGATGGGTAAAGGACAGATGGTTGATTTAATGCTGGCTTCACAAAGCGATGTCGATGCTTGGAAAATTACAACCGGGAATCTCACCGAAAGCGATTTTGAAGCAATCTCTACTTCAATGGGTATGCTAGCCGAAGCGCCAATTTATGTAGATGACACACCGGGAATAAGTGTGATGGAAATACGAACCAAAGCGCGTCGGCTTCAGCTCGAGCAGGGTTTACAGCTTCTCATCGTCGATTACTTACAACTTATTAAAGGTAGGAATTTGGAAAACAGGGTTCAAGAGGTTTCGGAAATATCCCAAGCCCTCAAAAACTTAGCTCGCGAACTAAATATTCCAGTTCTAGCTATTTCTCAGCTTTCCCGAGCTGTAGAATCTCGCCAAGCAAAAATTCCTCAACTGGCAGATCTGCGAGAAAGTGGTGCAATCGAACAAGACGCTGACGTGGTAATGTTTATTTATCGGGAAGACCCTGAGGATCTGGAGTCGATTAAGCTTTCAATTGCCAAACACCGCAACGGACCGCTTGGCGAGCTTGATCTCAAATTCAAAGGGGAACGTCGAAGGTTCTACGGCATCGAAAAAGCCCGCGGTTAAGCAGGGTATCTAGCAATCGGACTATCGGCATTCGCCGTCTTCAGCGTGATTCCACTTCACTATCTGAAGAAACGGTTCAGACCTTGAGGGGGCAATTGCCCGCCTCCTCCAACCCCTTTCTTTGTTGAGCCTGAGGGTCAGACCCTTGAAGTAAAATATCAAAAGTTGTGCGTTAAGATCCGACCTTGGAGCTAACTTTTATCTTTTCACTACCAATTCACTCAATGGCCGGCGGTCGTGTGGTGGGGGAGTCTCAGCTGGATAGCCTACTGGTAGCAGCGCAACTGGCCGCAGAGTCTGAGAAATATGAACGATCTCCCTTACCTTCTCTTCATCAAAAGCGCCGACCCAACAGGTACCAAGCCCCAGATCACTAGCAGCAATTTGTGCGTATGCACAAGCAATAGTGGCATCTTGCAGGGAGAAGAGTTCTTCACCACGCTTACGATATTTTTTAGCTGATTGATAAGGATCTTGGCAGAAAATTAAAATCACAGCCGCTTGCCCCAAAAAATCTTGATCATTTGCTGCAGCAGCGATTTGTTGTTTTGTTTGACTTTCTTTAACCACAAAAATTTTGTAGGCCTGGAGATTTCCAGCCGATGGAGCTTGCCTTGCCGCCTCCAAGATTTGGGTTAGCTTCTCTTCTTCGATTTCTTTTGGTAGATAAGCACGTATCGAATGTCTATTTTTTGCAATTTCCTGAAATCCCATTAGTTAATTATTTTATCACAAAAGTGAGTTAATAAAATTAGAATAGGGGAGGAGGTGAAAAAGAGAACCCCTTGCGGAACCAGGAAGTAATCCCGCAAGGGGGTGGGATCATACATAGGCTCGGTGGCGCTACGTTCACTAACGCCGATGCATCTCCCTGATCTCTGGCTCTATGCCTAGTTCAACTCTGAAGCTGAGGCTAGGTGGCATACCGGGGACGTAGAACATCTGCCGGTAAAGCACCGCATCCAGAGACCTTACCCTTCCGCCTTGAGCATAGAAGTAGATAGCCTTTGGTTTCTCTCTTGACCACTCCATCTCCGCGAAGGAGAACTCAAAGTCACCTGTGGCTGAGCGCGGTTCTACTCTGAGGGTGATTCTGTTTGCGGTCTGGAAGATCTCCTCGAACCTCGATTCATCAAGGACGCCGACATCCAAGATTTCCCCGGAAGACGCGTCCTCCTGGATCTGTGGAACCATCACGGTTGTCCTACCGATTGGCACAGGTTCCTCTTCTTGCCATACTCTTTTGTCTCTGCGAAGAGTGATCGTGCTCTCCCGGTAGACTTTGTTGCAAAGAGCAACGAGTCGGCGGGCGCACCTGAGAAAGTCGCCGGTGTTAATACAGCCCAGCCGCTTTCTCACTATCGCGTGGTAACTGAGCTCAAACTCCGCCTTTCTTAGGACCCATTCGGGTGCCTGACGGCTTCCGATAGCACCTTTCGGCTCAAGTAATGCTGGAACACCTGACATCGCGTCTCCCTCCTTGTCGTATAATTCGTGACCTGGTGGCCATTTACGTTCCAAATCGGATCGAGCCATTATAGCAAATAATAGAGTGTGTGTCAAAGACTATAGGACGTGAGAGGTAAGCAAGCTTTATTGAAAAAATAGGATCAAAGTTATATAATTTAAAATTGCTTGCCGAGGTGGCGGAATGGCAGACGCGCGGGTCTCAAAAACCCGTGGGGCTTTGCCCCATGAGGGTTCGACTCCCTCCCTCGGCACCATTTTTATGCTAAACGTTACAGAACTTCGAGCCGGGACTACATTCAAAGATTCCCAAGGAAGCTGGGAAGTAATTAGTTATAAACATACCAAAATGGGTAGGGGAAGCGCGAATATACGGGTAAAGGTTCGTAACTTAAAAACAGACACAACCATTGAAAAAACATTTACCTCTGGTCAAAAAGTAGAAGAATTAAAACTCTCCAAGAAAAAAGGCCAGTTTTTATACGTTGATGAAGAAAGTATTGTTTTCATGGATCCGATATCATTTGAACAATTTAGTTTGCCGAAAGCTGCAGCGGCCGGAGGCGAGAAGTATCTAAAAGAAGAGGGGATCTATGAAATTCTTGTGGCCGAAGAGCGAGTCTTGAATGTCGAAATTCCAAAACTTGTTACACTTGCCGTTGCAGAAACCGGCCCGAGTGTAAAAGGTGATACGGTCTCGGGGGCAAGTAAGGATGCAACACTCGAAAATGGGTTAATGGTAAAAGTACCTTTGTTTATTAATACTGGAGATAAAGTGAAAGTAGACACTAGGAATAATGAGTATATTGAGAGAGTGAAAAAGTAGTTTTTTTGCCCCAAATTTATCGGAATAAGAACACCAAAGCTGCTAGACTGACTGCAAATGCGGAAAGCAAGCCGTGTGCAAACCTCACGTTATACTGGACATTAGAGTGATATCTATTAAACCTGTCAATCAGCGGCAGCTTGATAAGCGGTGTTTTTACGTGACGTGAAAACGCCATGATGAAATCAGGTAAAGTGGCTAAAAACGCTCCAAGCAAAATAATTGCTTGTCGGGGGTCTCCTTGGGAAATCAAAAAAATTAGGGATGCTCCAAACACATAGTCAACCACAACCCCACCTACCACCTTCTTACTAAACGGTGCCTTGGGGGAACCATCCCAATGAGGAGTCATATCAAGAACAAAATGACTAAAAAAAGCCGCTGGTAACGCGATTGAAGGTTCTGGTATAGAGCGCGCAATAGCTGCTCCAACTAGTAAGTGGGGTGTAGATAACATGCTAGGTTTAAATATTACGCTATTTGTGGTATATTTGTCAATCGCAGCAGCGATAGGCAAATACAGTTAAAATGTAGCCTACTAAAATTTGCCCACGAAAAAGAAAAAATGGTTGCTGATTTTATAACGTTTTTAACAAATAGTCTGACGATTGTTATCATGGTCGCCTATATTTTTGCTCTTTGGGCGGCTTTGGTTGTCTGGACTTGGTTGGATATTAGCGCCAGAACCGATAATGTTTTTTACAGATTCGGTGCGATACTAATTGTTGCTACGGGAGCGATATTGGGCTTTGCTATCTATCTTCTTATGCGGCCAGCCTTTACAAAAGAAGAGGGGCGTGTAAGGGAAGTTGAAGAAGCTATTTTTGCTTCGCAGACTCAGCTGCAAGCATGCCCCGTCTGTTATGCAGCGATACGGAAAGATTTTGCTTTTTGTCCTAGCTGCTCAGCGAAGTTGGCGGTGGAATGTGTATCATGCCAAAAGAAAATTAATCCGGCTTGGATCAGTTGTCCTTATTGTGGAGCAAGACAAAGGCAAATCAAGGAAAGAGAGGCACCAGTAGTTAAAGGACCGAGTTTGCTAGAAAAAAGTATTTTACTTGTCGTTGGAGTAAGAACAATATTTTCAAATTGGAATGTTAAAAATAAACCCAAGGTTCCTACAACTGCTCATTTGCAAACAAAGGCTCACCGACGTAAGAAGCCGGCTAAAAAGAAGAAATCTTGACGCGTATCTTATTTCTTCCCCAAGCAATAAGTATTATCTAACTGGTTGGAAAGGCGATGTCGAGTCTGGCTTTGTCCTAATCACCCAAAAGAAAAAATTTATCATTACCGATTCTCGCTATACTGAGCATGCAATACGCGAAAGTAGCGGCTTCGAAGTGATTGAAATAGATGAAGGAGTAGGCCCAGCTTTGCGCGAAATCATCCACAAGAAAAAACTGCGCAGAATTGGTTACGAGTCCCACCATTTGGATGTTTTTTCTTTTAAAAGAATCAAGAAGTATCTAAAGAGTGTCCGGTTGGTTCCAGTAGCACATTTGGTAGA
Source organism: Candidatus Nanoarchaeia archaeon (assembly GCA_036382695.1). Taxonomy (GTDB): domain Bacteria; phylum Patescibacteriota; class Microgenomatia; order Woykebacterales; family RBG-16-39-9b; genus DASVHF01. Next base: position 10,044 of record DASVHF010000052.1, read on the forward strand.
AGAGGTACGGAGCGTAAAGGACGAAGTAGAAATTGCCAATATCAAAAAAGCTGTTGGTATTGGTCAAAAAGCTTTTAAACATATTTTGAAATTCATTCGTCCCGGAATTACCGAAAAGCAGGTTGCCTGGGAAATGGAAAGATACATGAGGGGTTTGGGGGCAGAAAAGGCGGCTTGGGATCCTTTTATTGTTGCGGCCGGGAAAAACTCTTCAGTGGCTCACTGGGGAGCGGGGGACACAAAAATAAAAAAAGGAGATAGCGTGCAGCTAGATTACGGCTGCTCTTTTCGTGGTTATGTCTGTGATATTTCTAGAGTAATTTTTGTTGGGAAGCCAACTAGCGAACAAAAAAGAATTTATAATCTAGTTTTAGAAGCCCAAAGGTTAGCCTTGAATTTAGTTAAATCAGGGAGGCAGGCAGCCACTATCGATAAAAAAGTCCGGGCTTTTCTTGAAAAGCATACAAAACACTTCTACCGCCACGCTCTTGGTCATGGATTGGGATTGGAAGTCCACGAGCTTCCTTACGTCAATATTTTACGAAAAAATAAACTTGCTGCCGGTAATGTGATTACCATCGAACCGGGAATTTATATTCCAGGCTGGGGTGGGATAAGAATAGAAGATATGGTACTGGTGACAAAAGAAGGCTGCGAACTCCTTACCAAAGCTCCAAAGAAGATCGAAGAAGTAACCATATAAATTGACAAGGAGTCTCCTTGTCATCCTACCTTGTCACCCTCGTCATATTCGCTTTTTTCCTCGTTGACTTTTGGCCGATAGTCTAGTATCATTTTTTTCCGAAACAACAGGCGGGAAGGAGGTGAGATAAGTTGGTGAAAGCCTACGTGCTCGTTTCAGTGACAACGGGCAAGGTGAGGAGCGTCCAGGAAGGTCTCTCTGAGCTGAAGGGAGGCCACGAGGTGGAAGTGCTAGCGGCTGACAATACCACCGGTCCGTTTGACGTCATCGTGCTTCTGAAGGGCGGTGACATGAACGACGTCGCAAAGTTCGTCGCGGAGTCAATTCCTCAGGTGAATGGTGTCGAGCGGACTCTTACCTGTTGGGTAACACCGGCGGGTGACTAGGTGTAGGAGCAGCCAATGCACCTCTGCAGTACGGGGTAAGCGTATCAGGTCTCTGACGCGTTTGCCCCTTCCGTTTTTTCTCTTGTTAAATTGGTACAAACTACCCCTCGCGGTTAATTTCCTATGTAAATTTTCAGATGAAATGAGAGTTAGTCCGTCTGTGCAGAGGGGGTGGCAGACTCGGTAGCTGTGGCGGAAGGGGTAGCAATCTGCGCGCTAGGAGAAGCTTTTTTGATTACAACAGGCGGGATGGGAGTTGCGCCGGTTCGATAATATGAGATAGCTAACAGTGCTATGGTAAGTGCGAGAAATCCAATTATTGCACCAAGTATAACGTTTCGCCAACCAATTCTGAGGGGGTTTGAGTATATTGCAGTTGGTTTTGGTGGCTGAAAATCCGTGTCTTCAGGCATTAAATTTATTATAGCACGCTCCGCAACTAAAATTCAAGAATTTTAGGTGCTCCTGCATGCTGCAACCACCTTGTGGATTAAGCACGCTCCGTAACAAAATTTCAAGAATTTTTGGATCGTTTCACGCTCCGCGACCACTTCCTCCGATCAAATCGGAGTTCATGAACTATCCTCAAGTTTGTCAGCCTTGTCAACAAAGGCTTCGTCTGTTAAAATTCTTTTTCTAAATGAAAATTAACGCCACCAGCGAAAAATTAGAAAAAATCCGAGCAGATGCTTTGGTAGTATTCCTTTTCCAAAGGGAGAAACCCAGCGGCGAAATTGAAGAACTAGATAAAGCTTTATCGGGTGCGATAACCGAAACGATAAAACTGGGCGATTTCAAAGGAAGGTTGTACGAAGTTACTTCTATCTACACTCACAAAAAGGTATCTGCGATTAGAATTCTTCTCGTTGGAGCTGGGAAAAAAGCAGACTTTGAACCTAGAGTTGCTAGAAACATCGCTGGGAGTGCTGCGCGGTGGGCTGTCAAACTTGGAGCAAAGAAACTTGCAGTAGCTTTGAGAGAAGATGTTAATGCTGAGGAAGTGATCGAAGGAGTTGG
>DASVHF010000053.1:0-3811 GCA_036382695.1 Candidatus Nanoarchaeia archaeon
CCGTCTATTAGATCCGTTGCCAGGCGATCTAAAACGATTAGGTTTGGTGCAATTACCAAAAAATGCTTGGAGAATCCATTAAAATAGGCCCAGACTATAGCTAGGGCCATTACCATGGTTTTACCCGACCCCGTAGCCATCTTGAAGGCGTATTTAGGCCATTTGTCGGTTCTTGGATCAATGGGGATAGTTACATCAAGCTGTTGAGCTAATTCATAAAGAGAGCGCGATTTCAAAACTTCGTAACAGTAAATCAGTGTTTCAATAGCCTCTCTTTGAGCATTATGAAACTTAAACTCTGTCCCATCTGGTAGATCGTGATCTTCATTGAACCAAAAGTTTAGAAGTCGCCGTGTAGTTTCGCTGATCCGTTCCGTGTAGGCACTATCATGCCACGCAGTCACTAACGGCTGCAATGTGTTCGCAAGTGGAAGATTTGTTTTTTTAACCAATTGCTTCTCCATACTTTTGTTCACGCTTTTTAAACGCGGTCGCCCCACCCTCAAGTACATCGTAGATAGTCCTTCGCACCTGAATGTCTTCCAACGGCCCCTGTAATACACTGACTTTGCTTTCATTATCAACAGATAGTGTCGTCACTAATTCTGAGTCGCCTAAAACAACTATATTGGCGTTGTGTGTACAGATAATTACTTGTCTGTTTATCTTTCGATGTCTAACTAAATTAACAACTTTATCTGCTACAAATTTTGCGTCGAGGTGGTCTTCTGGTTGATCAATAATGAGTGGGTGGTCTCCAGAAAACAGTAGTAGTTCGGTCAAAGTGCCACAACGTTCACCAAATGACATGTTATCTCGCCCTAGTATTTTATTGCCGTATTTAATATAGTTCCTACCTATTCCAGCGTACTCACCTAATCTCATAATTAGATCCTCCCTAATAATTTGGGTTTCGTTTTTTTCAAAAAACCAAGATAAGTTTTCCTTCTTACCAGTACTGAGACTTAAGTCCAATTTACCTTCCCTTGATAACGCGTTCCTAATCTTATCAACTGTATCTTCACCGTATAATTGAGACAATTCCTCAACAATATCTATTATGTAGTCTTCTCTAACAGGCGATTTTACTTTGAAGTTCTTTTCAACCCTATCTTTTAATTCTTTGTTGCTCTCTAGAAATTGATCCTTCAACCAACTAGTTCTATCTGAACCCACTTCCTCCCATATAGCAGAGACCGAAGTAGTTTTAAAACTTTCATTGAACTTAGTTAAAAGCTTGTTATTCTCTTCTATAAAAAGTTGTCTTTCTAAACTTAACTGCCCAGATAATTCTTTGTAGCGTTTTCTTTCAGATTCTATTTCTTTTAGCTGACTTTCAATAGCGTCTAGGGACTTGGTTATTAACTTGATTCTATCTTCCTGTTTCCGATATTCCTCTTGATTTATTACTACCCCTTGAGTCTTACAATAATTAGCATACCCCTCTTTGAGCTTTTTCTCCTCGTTTTCGAGCTCTTTTTTAACGTTTGATCCTTCAATTTTATTCCTTAGTCCTTCTGAGCTATTGACAAGCTTATCGGTCTCTTCATTCCTAAATTTATAAAAAGCTTCGATTTCTGACTTTAGCACCTTATCTACCTCAAAAACCTTTGTGATTTCACTACTTTCAACGGATCTGTTAAGGTCGATCTGACCACCAAGGTTCTTAACTAACTCAATTTGATTCTCTATATCCTGAACGAAATTGGTCAAAATCTGTCTTTTTTCACGATTTTCTTTGATTTTGGAAACAAGGTCTTTATATTTCTTAGATTTTAATTTTTCAAAGTAGGCTTCTATCTGCTTACTCTCGGATACAAGTTTCTGCTTTTCAATCTCAAGTTCTAGTTTTTTAGAACATTTTTCTCTAATTTCACGCAGCTGCTCTCGCAGATTTTTAATAGCTTCTTCTTTTTCTACCAAAAATTTAGATTCAATCCTCTCCCTTATATAATCCGCTATTTGCGATTGACTACTGGCGCTCCTTTCTATATAACCTTGTGGCCAATACTCTATTTTTAAAGGGGAGTTGTAAAAGGGATCTTTAAATTCGCTGATTTTCCTTTTTTCAGTTTTTTCTTCATTCTCCCCCACCTTGTAAGAAATTTCTACCTCTAACTCAGGAAAATTATCGTGTAAGAAATCAATAAGGGGTTTTTCTTCTCCTCTTTTTTCTGAAGAAACCTGATTCCCTACGAAACCAACTAGCTCAACAAGGAGAGTTTTTCCAGAGGCTCTTGGACCAATAATTGTAGTTAAGTTTGGACTGAAAAACATCTCTTTACTAAGTGTGATTGGTGGAAATTGCTCTTTTTTGGATTGATAGGGTTCAGTGTTTATCAATTTTGTAGATACGATTTGTGGGTAAAGATAAAGAGGAGGGTTTGCTTCAATACTAACTCTGGCTTTAGGTTCATGGATAATCTGCTTTAATCCCTCAAAGGATAATTCTGCCTTGATAAAGGTAAATTTTGATCCTACGTCAGTAATTTTCCTTGAGTCAGAAGTCCTGATAAATGCAAAATCATTTGTATTAAAACTACTTCCAGACAACTTGTTGTTAACCAATTGTGTTTTCTCCTTGACTTCCTGTAAACCACAAGCCAAGTCGAGGATATTACATAATTTTAAGGCCCTCTTTTGGGTCCTAGAATCACAACTAAACAATCCAGTGTTTTGGGACAATACATGCGGAAAAATCGTTATAGCAGAGAATTCTTCCGATTTTTTGATAATCTGGTCAATTGAGGAGGTCGAATTCAAAGGTGTGTTCCTTCCATATTTCTGTTCAAAACGTGGATTGTCTGTAAAAATCGCCGTCAAAAAATGATCAACCGTATCTTTCCATGTTAGCCAGCGGTTATTGCTAATCGTCTCACTCGGGTTAAAGATTACGAGAATATGTGTACCTTCGGTGCTGATCACCTCTACTCCTGGTAGTATAAAAACTTTGTTACCAGTTGAAGTACTTGCCTTTAGCAATCCGTCTACAGCTTCTCCAGTATTGTGATCAGTAATCGCTACAGCTTCAATTTTATTTACGATACAGTGTTGAATGAAATCTTTTTCAAATCGAGAAATACGTTCGTCTTGTTTATCATTTCCACTCGGATAACCTGACGGCCATACCCAGTTAGGATCAAGATAAGTTTGGACCTGCAAATCCCATTTTCTCCACTTCGAGCCTCTATTATTCATACCTTTAGTTCCACCAGTTTCGTCGTATCATTCCCAAAAATATCTATCACCTTCACCAGCACGTTGTATTTACCTGGTTTTTCGTACTCATGTTGCATGAACAGATTCAGTTTTGGATCCTTTCGTGTTCGGTATTCTTGGTTCATGTTGTGAAAAGTATCATCTTCTTCTGATTCTTCTTCATGTTGGTTAAACAGCCAATCCACTGCCCAGTAATCGATAAAAGCACTCCAATTTTTTACTTTATCTTTCACTTCTTGTGGTAGAAGCTCTGGATTGGGGATTATAAAATCTTTAAGTGTTATGATGGCTTTCTTACCATCCACCCTTGATTCAACATCCAGGTAAGCAAGTTCGTAAAACTGAATGTCTTCTTTTATTTTTGGGTCTTTGATATTTAATTCCATTACCTCACGGGGAATTTGTAGGGTAGTAAGTTTTACGCCGAATCTTTCGGCTTCTTCTTTTATTAAATCGTGAAGCCCCATTTCCCACTCCCAACCAAGTACGTCCAGACTTTTTATGTTGTTTTCCTTGCATTCCTGTAATGTTTCGCGGATTTCTGAAAGAGTAACTGGGGCATCTACAGCCCCAATACGTACAAAAGTATTTC
>DASVHF010000054.1:0-4327 GCA_036382695.1 Candidatus Nanoarchaeia archaeon
AGTTCTTGATACTCTTCAGTCAAAATCTCATGCTGGGAAATTGCCGTACCGCAGCGCGGACACCAAGGCACAGTGTCTCGACCCTTGTAAAGCCAGCCTTTTTCGTGAACCGTTTTTAGATAATGCCAGATAGCATAGTTATTTTCATCAGAAGAGGTATGATAAGAATTTTCCCAGTCCATGAAATATCCGAGTCGTTTACTCTGCTGCGTTTGAACTTCGGATAATTTTTTAACCCGCGCTTTGCAGAGATCAACAAACTTCGCAATACTCTCGAAAACCCTCCCTGGAACTAGGTTTTCAATATCTTTCTTTGTCTTCAAACCAAGCTCACGTTCGACCTCTACCTCAACCCAAAGTCCTTGTTCATCAAAGCCATTTTGAAATCTCTGCTTGTATCCTTTCATATTAAAAAAGCGTTGCCAAAGATCTTTGTAAGTTCGACCCCATGCATGATGAACACCCATCGGATTATTGGCAGTTATTGGCCCGTCGATGAAAGAAAATTTCTTTTGTGATGCTCGGTTTTTTTCGAGGTATTTTTTTACGATTCCTCTTTCGTACCAGCGGGATATTAGTTTTCTTTCCACCTGGGCAAAATCAACCCTCGGGGTTACAGACTTGAACATAAGTCTATATTATATATCAATTTTTGATTGATGTGTAATAGCTTTGAAGAGATTTATTATATATCAACCTGTAGTTGATGTATAACAAACTTTGAAAAATTTCATTATATAATGTGAAGGGTTTTTTATAGAGGTTTTATAAAGCTAATCCTTAAGCAGGGTATATCTATAAGTCCTCCCCCGAGTGGATCGGGGGCAAGTTTAGCAATCGAGGGTAAGAGAGCTAAACTCTAGAGGAAGTCCGACTTCCTAAAATTCAAACTCCATCTGCCTTCGGGCACGTGTCTTGCCGCCTTTTTTACCGATGTCAGAATAAAAAGTAGGGCCGTGCTTTTCCTTTACTCTTTCCCCACCCTTTTCACCAATTTTCGAGTAAAACTCTGGTCCGTAGGTCTTTTTGGTTGCCTGGCCACCTTTTCTGCCAATCTCAGAGTAAAACGATGGCCCGTATTTCTTTTTTACTGCCAGGCCGCCGCGCCTTCCAGCCTCTTCGGTAGTCATTGGCATAGACTTCAGGTAGCAGTCCGCAGATACCAGAAACTGTTCCCACCAGCTTTCTGCTAACTACTTGCTGCCTACTGGTTATTTTCACCTCCCTTCAATAAAGAGCTTTCACATTACAAAGAATTTCTTAAAATGTCAAGTTCTGGGCAGATATTAGTGTGAGATTGGCAGGAAATCTTACAATATTACTGTAACTATTTATTCCGGATTTGTCAAGGGGTTGATCGGTCGCAAAAAAGAAACCCCGATAAAAACGGGGTTCCTCGTTGTGTGTTACCCTCGAAAGATCCCTTCTAAAGATGCCCGTTTTGGACACCCAAACGGGCTTCACACACAACTTATTAAGACTAATTAATTATAATCCAACTAAGAAAAAAGGCAACAATCAACCAACCCTCTAACCAAGACTCCGGACTGACCCTTGCGGACTGTTATATTATGTTGTAGTATTGATGAATAGTTTAAATGGTATAGCAGTTACGTAATCTTGCTAATAGCGACAAGTATTGATCAAACCCATTATTGAGTTTCGTTAGGTTTAACTATGAAATCGCCTGACTCAAAACCATTATTCACCCTCTCAGTTGCAGCTGAAATAATGGGTGTCCACCCTCGCACATTAATGATTTACGAAGCAGAAGGTCTTGTCGTTCCAGCAAGAACCAAGACAAATCGACGCAGGTTTTCGCAAAAAGATATCAAGAAGCTTCAATTTACAAGATATCTGACCAATAAAAAGGGTGTAAACTTAGCTGGCGTAGCTTATATCCTCAAGCTACTAGCGCGGTGCGAAAAAAACGGATTAGATCTGCAAAGAAGCGCTTTCCCCGACTTTAGCGAAACAAGCGTAGTATAAAAAACACTGATATATTAGCAAAACCGCTGATTGCTTGTTGACAGCTAGGTTCGTTTCTGATAACAATGTTGTGCGATTTTGTGAGTCTAGGAATTTGCAAAATCTGCCTAAGTTAGCTACAATCTTATTCCTCGAACCCCCTGCGTTGCCCTCCGTAGGGGGTTCTCTTAAGGTTATTTATTTTTTATAACCTTTTTACTAACTACTTCTATCAAATTTTTTCTTGGCGATGAACAAGCTTTTATAAACTCATTATATAGTGGATGGGGCCGCAGCGGCCGTGATTTAAATTCAGGGTGAAACTGAGTACCAATAAAGAATGGGTGGCTGGACAGCTCAACCATCTCGACTAAGCGTCCATTTGGGCTTGTACCAGACACAACCAAACCAGATTTTTCCAACTTCTGTCGGTACTGGTTATTAAATTCATAGCGGTGTCTATGCCTCTCGTGTATTTCACTGGCCGCGTAAGAGTGTTTTGCCTTCGTCCCTTCAACTAACCTGCAGGCAAACGAACCAAGACGCATTGTACCACCGTACTCTCGTCCAACTAACAGTTTTTCTTGTTCTGGCATAATATGAATTACCGGGTTGGGTGTCTTTGGATCAATCTCAGTAGTATGGGCCTTGGACAAACCAGCCACATTACGTGCAAACTCAACCGTGGCAAGTTGCATACCGTAGCAAAGTCCCAGGTATGGAACCTGCGCTTCTCGGGCAAATTTTATTGTCTCTAAGATTCCGTTGATTCCACGACCACCAAATCCCCCCGGTACCACTACCCCATCGATACTTTTGAAAGTTTTTTCGATACTTTTACCTTTTTCAAATTCTTCACTATCAATCCAAAAAAGCCTTGCCTTAACATTATTGTGCCAAGCTGCATGTTTTATTGCCTCAATCACTGAAACGTAAACATCTTCGAGCTGAAAGTCGCCGGTAGCAAAGTATTTACCAACTACGGCAATTTTCAATTCACGATGCGATCTTTCAATTTTTGAAAGTAGGCCCTCCCATTCACTCAAATCTTTTTTTGCACCGCGCAACCCAAATTTTGAGAGAATTCGCTCCCCCGCCCCCTGGCGATCCAAAACTTGTGGCACGCGATAAATCGTCTCTACATCGGGATTTGAAATAACATCTTCCCCAGCCACATTACAAAATAGAGCCAGCCTTTCTTTTCGCCTTTCATCCATTGGTAATTCGGACCGGCCAACAATTAAATCTGGTTGGATTCCCAATGAATTTAACATCCGCACCGATTGTTGGACTGGTTTTGTTTTCATCTCCCCTAAATGTTCGGGAATTGGGAGATATGCAACATGTACTTGTACACTACAGCCAGGATTACCCAGTTCCATTATCCGAGTAGCTTCAAAGAAAAGCATGTTTTGGTATTCCCCAACGGTTCCGCCAAGTTCAACTAGAACAAAATCAGAGTCACACACGCGTCCTGCTTCCTTGATACGGCGAATTATCTCATCAGTAATGTGCGGTATAGCTTCTACATCCTCCCCATCATAGTCAAAAGAGCGCTCTTTATTCAGCACCTGCTGGTAAACTTGGCCAGTGGTAATATAGTTGGCTCGTGAAAGAGAAACGTCTAAGAAACGCTCGTAATGGCCTAGGTCTTGATCAGTCTCGATACCATCATCAGTGACAAACACCTCGCCATGTTCCTGAGGCCGAATGGTTCCCGCATCGATATTTAGATACATATCAATCTTGACTGGTGAGACTTTGAAACCTTTTGCTTGCAAAATAGTGGAGAGTGAAGCGGTAGTGATACCTTTTCCGATACCGGAAATTACACCACCTGAAACGAAAATGTATTTTGTCTTACCCGCCGAAGCTTTAGCGAAGGCGGGACTTGCCCGTTTTACCATTAAAAAAAGCCCCGAGGGGTAAATATTTTGGGGCCCACCATTAATATACTTTTTTCCTTCTTTAAATGTCAATAGATATTTTTAAAAGTGGCCGCTAATAATTGACAGTAGTTACTACGCAAATGGATAATTGAAGTAATGCCAGAGGAACCAACCCAATATATTCCACCATGGAAGCTACCCATGCAAACATCTGAACCTACTAAATCCGAGATGCCTCAACATCCAATGGGGATAAAAATATTACTTGGGATATTGGTAGTTATCATTATTGGAATCGGTGGATGGTGGATTTGGAATTATATCCAACCACCCAAGAGTGACAGCCCTACTTGGTGCGAAAATAGTGAGATGGTATTTTACTATCTTGACACATGTCCTGTCTGTCAAAGAGTTAAAACCGAAGGGACGATCTTAAAAATTGAAGGGTTAGGAATAAAAAAGATTGAAAA